>JBOFFO010000306.1:0-13204 GCA_051648665.1 Beijerinckiaceae bacterium
ACGGGAGAGACAGGCGACCAGAAGCGGCTGACATGGCCATCAGCAACCCAGGCCTTGTCTCGCGCGACGCGCGGCAGGCGCGCCAGCCATCCCTTCGCCAGACCCGGATGCCCGTCCTGATCCTCGATTTCCGCCATCAGCGTGCAGGCGCGGATGGTCGGCCGCGCGGCCAGCACCGGCTCCAGCGCTGCCCGCGCCCGCGCCGTGTCACGCGCCGCCAGTGCAGCCTGCGCGATGGTCAAGGCGCTCTCTGGATCGCGCGGGGCGAGTTTCGCAAGCATTTCTGCCCGTTGCAGCCGGTCATGGGTGGAATCGCCGGGCCTGACATGCACATAGGCGTCCGCCAGATCAGGGTGTGGGCCGGCCCGCCATGCCGTTTCAATCAGCTTTGTCGCCTTGCGCAACTCACCCTTTTCGCCGAGCAACCGGCCGGCGAGCGCAACGGCGGGAACAAGGTCCGGGGCAAGACCGGCGGCCTCCTGCGCTTTCTTCAACGCCTCCGTGGGCTGTGCGCCCAGAATATCCAGCGCTTCCGCTGTCAACAGCACGGCGCGATGACGCTTTGATGTGGACTTGTCCAGCACCCGGAGCCGCTCCGCCCGCTCCAGCGCCACTCGTGCGCCCTGCCAGTCCCGCGCCGCGAAACGATCCATCAGCAGCGCTTCGTTCGCCCATGCGGCAGATGGCGCAACAGCCACGGCCTCGCTGGCGGCGGCGCGCGCCGCATCAGCATCGCCTGCCCGCTGCGCCTCGACATACAACCCGCGCAGGCCAAGGATGGTGGTGTCGCGCTCCCGCGTCATGGCCTGGAAAGCCGTACGCGCCTTCTCCCGGTCACCGGCGAGCTGCGCCGCCTGCGCTTCCAGCAGCAATGTCAACGGTCCCTTGCCAAGCAGGCGCCGGGCGTCGCCCGCATGCCGCAAAGCGCCTACGCCATCGCCTGACCCTACCGCCACCAATCCTTTCGTGACCGCCTGCAGGCCGCGCCGCCGCTGGCGCGCGCCTGATGCGACGGAGAGAATGCTCGGCAAGCGCAGGATGAACCGTAACGCCGTCCACAGCATGCCCAGAACGATCGCTGCGCCGAGCACCCCGAACAGCGCCACGGCCAGTGACATTTCGTAGCGCCGCCCCTGCCAGGTGACAGCCACATCCCCGGGATTGTCGGTGAACCAGGCCGCGCCTGCCGCCAGTCCGGCGACAAAGAGAAACAGAATAAAAAGACGCACCATCGTTACTGCCCCTGACGCCGCTGGCGCCGATTACATGTGTCGCCCCTGGGCGCAGCGATCAAGGCCGCGCCAGCGCCTGTGTGGCCTGCTCAACCAGCTTGCGCGTCGCCGCTTCTGCCTCCACGCGCGACTTCAGCGCCGCACCAAAGGCCGCTGATGCGGTCTTCCCCCCATCCGGCAGGGCCTGCCATGCCGTTAGCGCGTCGGCGATCTGGCCGCGCGGCAACGCTGCTTCGATCCGCGCCACCAAGCCGGCCGGAGACGCATCCGCGCTGGACCCGACCGGACGGACCTTGACCGCGCCGCCAACCATTGCCCGCAGCCTTCCCATAACGCTGGTGTCATCAGCCGGAGGCGCGATCGCTTTCAGCACGGCGGGCAGAACAGCCGCAAAGTCGCGGCCCAAGGCCGCCCCACCCGGTGCACCCTTGTCCGCATAAGCGGCAAGCGGCGTCAGCAAGGCTGGATCGCCGCCGACGGATTGCATTGCGTCCAGCTCGGCCCGGTAAGGCGCGCCGCGCTGGAAGGTGGCGGCCAATGCGGTCGCAAGCGCATGGGTCCGCACTGGCCGCGATGTATCCGGCAAGGGCCGGTTTTCGAGCGACGCCAGCTTCGTTCGCAATTCTGCCAACGCCCGCATCGCAGCGGCCACCTGCCCCTGCGATTCGCTGAGTTGGCTGCGCAAATCCGCCACCGCCGCCTCATTCGCCACGGCTTTCCGCTGCACGGGTTCAATCTCAGGTGAATCGACCTTGCGCGCCGCAATCTCATCAAGTCGTTTCTGAAGCGCAACAATATCGTAGGGCACCTTGGCGACACCATCCAGCAAATCAACCCGGCGGACGAGATCGCCGACCTGTCGCTGCGTCGCCGAAACCATATCGGGCGTGACGCGGATCAGGCGCTCCGACTCCGCAATACGCTGCGACAGTGCGTCAGCAATTTTTCTTAACGCCTCAATTTCCTGCAAAGGTTTGGCCGCTGCACTCGCGACCGCGGCAACCTCTTGCCGGACTGGATCCAGATCGCTGCGGCTCACCACTGTTGCGAGACGGGTGTCCATCTGCGCCTTGACCTGAGCCGCCACGAGCGCGGGAATATCAGGACCAGCCTTTTGCGGTATCCAGCCCGCCGGCAGGTAGGGCGGCAGGAACAGGGCGGCCGTGCCGCCGATCAAACCGCCGATCACGCCAGCGCCCAGCAAACCCCACACGCCCCGCCGGCGCGGCGCAGCAGGAGCGACTGGCGCGCCAGCTGCTACTGGTCCTGCCTCAGTCCCTTCTTTCCTGAACACGGGCGGCTCTCCTGATAGCTCACGGTCAAGTCGCAGCGGCGCGCTGCTCTGCTGTTCGTATGCGGTTGCTGGTGCAGGGTCTGGCGCGAAGGCAACCGGCCCCGCCACATCCGCTGGCTTGGATTTGGCTTCCGATGGTACAGTCAATGACGCAGCGGGGATTGCGCCAGAGATTGTTGGCGGGGAGATTTCGGCCTCTGCCTCTGCCTTTGGAGCGGCTTCAACCGGCGCGGCGAACGGCGCACTTGCGGTGGCCGAAATCTTCTGGGGCGTCACATCCACCGGCAAGGCGCGTGTCCTCCCCTTGCGGCTCTTGGCTGTCCCTTTGTGAGCTTCACCCTCGCCCTGACCGAAATGTGAATCCAAGGCCGCCATCACAGCGTCCTCATCGGGGTGAGCCGCAATGGTTGTGCGCGCTTGCAGCGCCTGTGGCAGGGCGTCGGCAACGGCTTGCGACAGGCAGATATGCTGCAACTTCAATCGGCTGGGGTCGATCTCAGTCCGGCGGAGCAACTCGACAAATCCAGAGGCGCTGCGCGGCGAGTAATGCAGAACCGCATCCGCGACGTCATAGCGCAAGGCGGCCAAGGCATCCGGCGAAAGCGCTTCTGCAATGGATGCTGCATAGACGGCTAAGGGTGCTACACTAAACCCATCTTCAGATAGTGACGCCGGCAAATCTTCATGATGATCACGCCCGACCGGGGCCAGAATCCGCGCGCCCTTCGGCAAACTCTTCCGCACCAGTGCGCCGAGCGCCAACCGGTCGCCGCTCGCGTTGCGGACATCTTTGAACCCTGCGGCCTGCAACGCGCGCGCTGTCCGATCGCCGACGGCGAAAACCGGTTTGGACTGACCCTCAGACCATGTGTCCGTCAGGAACGGAATCGCATGGCCGCTAGTGACAATGGCGGCATCAAAGACACCGGCCGGAAGTGCAGCGGCTAAGGGCTGTATCGCCAGAACCGGCGTGACGATGGCTGTATATCCACGCGCCGTCAGCCGCTCGGCAGTGGCGCGAGCGTCCCGTTCAGGCCGCGCGACGAGAACCGTAGTCATAGGCTGGCCTTCCCATCGTTGATTGCCCCCGGCGCCCCGGCGCCGCCCAGAATGGCCATGGCTGCATCATCCCCGATTGATGCCGCATCTGCCAGCGGGCCTGCACGGCGAACTGTGCCAACCGTCCGCCCTTCAGGGCTGAGCACCTCGCCGCGAAACATTATACGCCCCTCATCCACTTCCGCGAGTCCGCCAATGGGCGTGCGGCAGGAGCCGTCGAGCCGGGCCAGAAAGGCGCGTTCACAGGTCAGGGCCACCGTCGTTTCAGGATCAAGGATCGGTGCGAGAATGGCGGCAATCCGGGAATCCCCGGTGCGCGCAGCAATGGCGATGGCGCCCTGCCCGACAGCCGGGAGAAAATCATCGACCGGCAGCACAGCCGTCACCCGGTCAGCCAGCTTCAACCGCCGCAACCCGGCCACCGCCAGCAATGTGGCGTCGAAATCGCCGGCGGCGACACGCGCCAGCCGTGTCTCGACATTGCCGCGCAGCAGCGACACCTCAAAATCCGGTCTGACCCGCAACAGCTGCGCCTGCCGGCGGATCGAAGCTGAACCGATACGCGCACCACGCCGCAAATCCTGCAAGCCCGTGGCGTCCCGCGCGATTAGCGCATCCCGCACATCCTCGCGCGGCAGAAATCCGGCGATATGCTGGCCCGGATCGAGAAAAGTCGGGACATCCTTGCCGGAATGCACGGCAATATCGATTCGCCCTTCCAGCAGGGCCGCATCGAGTTCTTTCGTGAACAGCCCCTTGCCGCCAGCCTCTGACAGGGCACGGTCGCGAATCTGGTCGCCCGTGGTTTTGATGACGGCAATGGCGATATCATCCGGCGCCACACCATGAGCCTGCGCCAGTCGCGCCTGCGTCTCATGCGCCTGCGCCAGCGCCAGCGGGCTGCCCCGCGTGCCAAGCGTAAGAAAGGGTGTTGCCATCACCTGCCTTGAAACGTTCGATGACGCCGGAATCATGGCGCATGCCTATGGGCTTGCGCTGCGCTTGTCCCCGGCGCGGATGCGAATTACAGCACAGTCTATCCCCTGAAATATGGCGCGGCGGCAAGCCGCCCTGCACAGGGAATGGCTGAAGCAGACACTCTGCCGCGGCCAGACACAGATTTGGAACTGCACCCTGCCACACCGCCGGGTGACACGGACACGCCAATGCTCGTTCTGGGAATTGAAACCACCTGCGATGAAACCGGCGTTGGCGTGGTGCGCATGGGGCAGGATGGGCGTGGAGATATTCTCGCTGACGAAATCTATAGCCAGACTGTCGAACACCAGCCCTTCGGCGGCGTGGTGCCGGAAATTGCCGCCCGCGCCCATATCGAGCGTCTCGATCCGATGATCGCAGCGGCGCTGGCCAAAGCCAATGTCCGGCTGGACCAGCTCAGCGGGATTGCTGCCGCTGCCGGACCGGGTCTGGTCGGCGGTGTGATCGTCGGCTTGACCGCGGCTAAGGCCCTGGCGCTGGTGGCGAAGAAGCCCTTCATCGCGGTCAACCATCTCGAAGCCCATGCGCTGACGCCAAGGCTGGTGGAAGCCATGGCGTTTCCCTACCTGCTGCTCCTCGTGTCCGGCGGCCATACCCAGCTTTTGGCCGTGAAAGGCGTCGGCCAGTATGTCCGTCTCGGCACCACAATCGACGATGCGATCGGTGAGGCGTTCGACAAGGTCGCAAAGCTCCTCGGCCTGCCCTATCCGGGCGGCCCGGCGGTCGAGGATTGGGCCGCCAAGGGCAACCCTGACCGCATTCCCCTGCCGCGTCCCATGATCGGCCGCGCCCGCCCAGACTTTTCGCTTTCCGGGCTGAAGACCGCCGTGCGGAACGAAGCGGTGCGTCTCAGCCCGCTGACCCCGCAAGACGTGGCGGACCTGTGCGCCGCGTTCCAGTCTGCCGTTGTCGATCTGATCATTGACCGCACCCGCGTTGCGCTCCGCAGCTTTCACGATTCGGTCGGCGAAAGCCCGCGCGCACTGGTCATCGCCGGTGGAGTTGGCGCCAATATCGCCATTCGCCGGGCGCTCACGCGGCTTGCCGGTGAGGTCGGGCTGCGTATCGTCATACCGCCGCCGAAATTGTGCACGGACAATGGCGCGATGATCGCCTGGGCCGGGATCGAACGGCTTAATCACGGCCTGACCGACGGTTTCGATACGGCCCCCCGCCCGCGCTGGCCGCTCGATACAGTTTCACCGCCGGTCTATGGCAGCGGCAGGCTGGGCCAGAAGGCGTGACTGCTTTCCAGCGCATCGCTGTCATCGGCGCTGGAGCATGGGGCACGGCTTTGGCCAACGCCATGGCGCGCACCGGAAGACCTGTAAAGCTGATTGCCCGCGATTCCGCCCATGCAGCCGCCATGCAGCGCGACCGGATCAACGCCAAGCGATTGCCGGGCGTGACGCTTGATCCCGCAGTGTCTGCCACAGCAATACTCGCCACGGCAGCAGAATCTGATCTCATTCTGCTGGTCACGCCGGCGCAAACGATTCGCGCCATGGCGCAGGGGCTGCAACCGCATCTGCGCCCCGGCACGCCGGTGGTGCTTTGCGCCAAAGGCATTGAGCGCGGCACGGGGTTGCTACCCGCCGATATTCTCGCCGCAACTTTGCCTGAGGCTGTTCCTGCCGTGCTATCCGGGCCGAGTTTTGCCGCTGATGTTTCACGCGGTCTGCCAACCGCTGTCGTGCTCGCCTGCGCGCAGGACGCCATGGCGCGGTCCATCGCCACCACACTCTCCAGCTCCACCTTACGGCTCTACCACGGCACAGACGTGCGCGGCGTTGAAATCGGCGGGGCGGCCAAAAATGTGCTCGCTATCGGTGCTGGCATTGTCATCGGGCGTGGCCTTGGCGAAAGTGCGAAGGCGGCATTGATCGCGCGCGGATTTGCAGAATTGATGCGCTTTGCGCTCGCCTGTGGCGCCAAGGCGGAAACGCTGATGGGCCTCTCGGGCCTGGGCGATCTCGTCTTGACCTGCGGTTCGGAAAAATCGCGAAATTTCGCGTTTGGCGCCGCCATCGGGCGCGGCGAAGCGGTGGCGGAAGCGCGCACAGCCGGGCTGGCGGAAGGCGCTTACTCCGCCAGCGCGTTGCTGGATTTGGCCCGCCAGAAAAGCATTGCCATGCCTGTCAGCGAAACAGTGGCAGCCCTGATCGATGGCGTGATGACGGTGGATGATGCGGTCGCAGCCCTCATGGCGCGCCCTGTAAAAGCGGAGCACTGAAGCATGTCCGGCGATTTGTTCAGAAAAATTGCACGCGGCATGCAGGCCGCGCGGGCTGTGGTCGGCTCCGACATCATCGCCACGAGTGATCCTGTCGCGATCGGCAAGGGACTGGCGCGCCCGGTGGTCGAGCGCCGCAAAAAACGCAGCGATGGCAGCGAGCGCTATGTCTTGGTTCTGCCGTTCGGCGAAGGCGATACCCGCATCGAGATGACGCCGGCGGAATATGAGGCATTGACGCGCGAGATGATCCGCTTCTGGAATACACAACTGCCGCAAGTCACCACAGGCACTGACGAATAAATCGACACCACGGAAAACAGCGATGGCGCACTGGCTTTATAAATCCGAACCGTCGGTCTGGTCATGGGACCAGCAGGTAAAGGCCGGTGCAAAAGGCACGCGATGGGACGGCGTGCGCAACCATTCCGCCAAGCTCAACCTGATGGCCATGAAGAAAGGCGAGCAGGGATTTTTCTACCATTCCAATGAGGGCCTTGAAATTGTCGGCATCGTCGAGGTGGTGAAAGAGGCTTATCCCGACCCGGCCGCTGCACCCGGTGAACCGTGGGTGGTCGTCGATCTCAAGGCCGTGAAGCCGCTGAAAAGCCCGGTCACGCTGAAGCAGGTCAAGGCCGACCCTAAGCTGGCGAAGATGTCGCTGGTTACGAGCATGCGGCTTTCGGTCCAGCCAGTCACCGACGCGGAGTGGGATCACATCTGCAAGCTGGGCGACATTTGAGCTAAAGGCGCAACACCGCGAAATGTGAATCGCATATCGCACCGGAGTGTGTGTTGGCGCACAGCGCAACGACTGAAAATTGCGGAGGCCTGCCTCCCCGTTTGCCGTCATCTTTGACGTGATTTAATCTGGTGCATTGCCTGCTCAACATGAGCATAGCCGAGATTGCCCCATGCCTGATGTCGTTTTCAAACCGCATCCTGACAGCCCCGGTCTGCAAATTGACCGCAATGAGCAAGGCATGTTCTGGAAGCTCACTGTGCGGGAATGGACGTTCAACAAATTCCTGGCCGAAAATGTCGCCAGCGACTTCAAGCTCGAATCCAATAATCCCGGCGTTGTGCCACCGCGCGGCAGCGGCCCGCCCGATGGGCGCATCCGCTGGTCTCCCGGCGTTCAGGGCGGAGCTGGCACAGGCACTTTCTTTGCACGCATGCCCGGATTCACCCTGATTCATTTTCAGGATGCCGGCCTCAACACGGTCAAGCCGATGTTGCAGGTGGAAGTGAAGCCCCGCCGGTCCAACAACCAAAAGGGCGTGTCCCTGACGACGCTTCAGGGATCAACCTATGCCATTCAGGCGCCGGACACGCGCACCTACACCATGGACAAGACCGAAGTCTTTACCGCAGCGTCGGCGGATGATCTGTTCAACGGCGTTCCAGAGAAAACCGATCACGTCGTTTTGTCCAGCCACGGCGGCGTTGTCGGCAACGAAACCGAGATCAGGCTGTTTGTTGCCGGCGTCAAACGCTTCGGCGTTGTCGTGGACAGCACCAATGCCACGAAAGTTTTTTCAAAACTGAAATCGAAGATGACAGCCAATGGCGTGATCTGGATCGGCGGCTGCACCGCGGCCCAGAACAATCTCCTCTGCCAGAGAGCAGCAGAAGCAGCGGGTGTGCCAGTGATTGCGCCGGGCATGGCGCTGCTGGACACCACCTATCCGAAGAATAAAATCGACGGCATCGACCGCTTTTGTTCGCCGAAGGCCTTCGTCCCGCAAGCGTCTCTCAGCGCCTATCTCGAAACGCTGCCAGGCACGACGCTGACATCGCCGATTTTCGTCGGCGATTTCTGCGCCAGGCAGGCTTTCCATAAATTCGTGGTGCCGACCTAGGCAGTACCTTTTGCCAGCGCCTGCATGGTGTCGGCATTGCCGCAATAGGCATCGCAGTCGGACGCCAAAGCGCCGTGATCGAGATCATAGGCGCATTCGCCCTTGCAGCCGCATTTCGCGCAGGTCACGGCCATGTCGCGCACAACCGCTGGCATCTCGCTTTCAAGCCTTGCCCGGTTGAGACCATGCAACGCCATCATGCGCGTCATCAGCGCATCTTCATCCGGACTTTGCGCAACAACAGCATGGAGATCATCGACACTGACCTTCAGATCATCGGCAATGCGTGCGGTTTCTTCCGCATCAAGCCGCGCCAGTTCGCTGGCGGCCTGCCGGCGGCGGAACCATTCGATCAGCGCCTGCATCGGCGATGCGTGCATATGAACATCGTGCAGCATGGGACACCTCTGATCGTAATCCTGTCACACAAGGACGGCCTGTGCGCTGATCCAGATCAAAACGGCAGAACGAAACCGCCGGTTTCAATACCAATGGCGGTAGCGGGGGTGCTGGCGCAGCGCCTCTGGCCGGTAGGGTTTTCGTTCATCCAGATGCAGCACATCCGGCGCGGCAAAACGCTCATCGACAGAGGGGTGAAATTCGGCTGGGGGAGCCTGCATAGGGCTGGCGATAAAGTCCCGCCGGTCCTTCCTGAACCAAGGAATGCGGCCAGTCTTCAATTCATCATGCTGCATGGCCAACGCATCGGGCGCGAGCGGTGGGTCCATCGCGGGATCCACGATGAGCGGATGATCGATGGCCTGTGCTTCCCCGATCATCCATTGCAGCGGCATATCCGCCAGCTTCGGCTTGTCCTGATAGCCCCCGCCAACATCCGTATGGGCGCCCGCAAACCAGACTTGCCGGATCGATTGCGTGGAGGGCACTTTGCGCTCGTCCCACAATTCCGGTTTGAAGGTTTCGCGGTTTTCGTCGATCGCCAACGCCTGCCGGCCATAGGGCACGGCCTTGTTCAGCGCCGCATCGTGAAACCGGTGCTTGAAGGGATCGAGCAGATCGCTGAGACCCTTGACGCCCAGCGCCCGCACCGTGTCCCAAACCCCGATGAAATGCGGCAGCGCGGGATGGCTGTTGTGCCGCGCCCGGAACGCCGCTGATGCCGCCGCGCGGTCCGCATCGCTCCTGATTTGATAGACGTTTTCCACGGCTTCGACCGCCAGTGGCCGCACCGAATCAAGCCGGGCGCGAAACTGGTCCCAGCGCGTGACGGGTGGTTGGCCGCCGCGCGAATCGGCGGGAATGCCGCAACAACCGAGCGCGCCGCCAAGGCTGCGCACGGTGTAGGCGCCGCGAGAAAACCCGAACAGAAAAATCCGGTCGCCCGGCTCATAGCTGAGCAGCAATGCCGCATAGCAATCGACAATGTTGCGGGTGATGCCAAAGCCTGTTGATTGTGCGTACAATTTTAGCAGCCAGCCGGACCAGCCGCCATTTTCCGCCACATCCGGATCGGATCCCAACCCCGGATCGTAGAAAGCGATTTGCCCCGGCGCGATGTCACGGGTGAATTTGTACAGGCGATAAACATTGGTCCAGTGAATCGGATTGTCGCCGCCGGCCTGACCGGTGCCATCGGAAAAAATACAGATGGTTTTTGCCATGATGAATTTCCAGATTGAAAAGTGAGCCTGCGCAATGCTGCAATCATAGCACGGATGTTGCAGCGATGCGAACGGGCCGCTTTTGCCAACACAGGCCCCACCGACTAGAGTAGTGCATGGCTTCAACAATAGGACACAGCCAATGACCTATGCCGGCGTGAACTGGTTCGCCGTCGTTCTGGCGACATTCGCGGGCTACATGTTTGGCGCGGCCTATTACATGCTGCTGTCAAAGCCTTGGCTGGCCGCATCGGAATTTTCCGAAGTGCAACGGGCGCGCATTGAAGGCGGAGCGTCGCGCAGTCCCGCACCCTTCATCGTCGCTTTGCTGGCGCAGGCGCTGATGGCCTACATGTTTGCCGCTCTGCAGGGCCATCTCGGCGCAGCGGCCTTTACGGTGCGCGGCGGCCTGCTGTCCGGTTTTTTTCTCTGGGCCGGATTTGTGCTGACCAGCATCGTCACCAATTATTCCTTCGGCATGCGCAAACCGGCGCTGATCCTCATCGACAGCCTGCACTGGCTTGGGGTTTTGCTGATTCAGGGCGCAGTCATCGGGCTGTTGCCGCCGCGCTGACCGCCGGTCCCAAAAAGGGGGAACCAGTTTTTGGACAAGGCCGACGGGCATAAAACAGCCGGCCCATGCTTGGCCTCATGACCGCGCCAGCTTCGCCCAAAGTCTGAGAGTCCAAAGTCAGACGCTTCAGCGTCTTGCCGCACCGCAACACCGGACTATGATGCGCGCCAACAAGGCGGCGGCGTGGCAATGCCGCACAGCGTGATGGTGGAGGAAGCAATGTCAGAGAAGACCTATCCGGTTTCGGCGGAATGGGCGAAGCGCGCTCATGTGGACGACGCGCAATACAAGGCGATGTACGCCCAGTCCATCAATGACCCGGAGGCCTTCTGGGCCGAGCATGGCCAGCGCATCGACTGGTTCAAGCCCTACACCAAGGCCAAGAACACATCCTACGCGCCGGGCAACGTTGCCATCAAATGGTTTGAGGATGGCACCACCAACATTTCCTACAATTGCATCGACCGCCACCTCGCCAAACGCGCCGACCAGACCGCAATTATATTCGAGGGCGACGATCCCGGCGTATCCAAGCACATCACCTATCGCCAGCTTTATGAGGAAGTCTGCCGCTTTGCCAATGTGCTGAAGGCCAACGGCGTCAAGAAGGGCGACCGCGTCACGCTCTATCTGCCGATGATACCCGAGGCGGCCTATGCCATGCTCGCCTGCGCCCGCATCGGCGCTGTGCATTCCATTGTGTTCGGCGGCTTCTCCCCGGATTCACTCGCCAGCCGCGTCGAGGATTGCGACAGCGCCGTTGTGATCACCGCCGATGAGGGCCTGCGCGGCGGCCGCACCGTGCCGCTGAAGAAGAATGTTGATGCCGCCGAGAACAAGGTGAAGGGCGGCATCAAGAAGGTGATCGTGGTGCGCCACACCGGCAACCACATCTCCATGAGCCCCGGTCGCGATGTCTGGTACCATGAGGAAGCGGCGAAGGTGACCGCCCACTGCCCGCCGGTGGAAATGAATGCGGAAGACCCGCTGTTCATCCTCTACACCTCCGGCTCCACCGGCAAGCCAAAGGGCGTGCTGCACACCACCGGCGGTTATCTGGTCTGGGCCTCGATGACCCACCAGTATGTGTTCGATTATCATGACGGCGACATCTACTGGTGCACCGCCGATGTGGGCTGGGTCACCGGCCACAGCTACATCGTCTATGGCCCGCTCGCGAACGGCGCGACGACCCTGATGTTCGAGGGCATCCCGACCTATCCCTCGATCTCCCGCTTCTGGGATGTGGTGGACAAGCACAAGGTCAACATCTTCTACACCGCGCCGACCGCCATCCGCTCGCTGATGGGCGCCGGCGAAGACCCGGTGAAGAAGACCTCGCGCAAGAGCCTTCGCCTGCTCGGCTCGGTCGGTGAACCGATCAATCCGGAAGCGTGGGAATGGTACTATCGCGTTGTCGGCGACAGCCGCTGCCCCATCGTCGATACCTGGTGGCAGACCGAGACCGGCGGCATCATGATCACGCCGCTGCCGGGCGCGACAGCGCTGAAGCCCGGCTCCGCCACCCGCCCCTTCTTCGGCATCAAGCCGGAAGTAGTGGATGCCGAAGGCAAGGTGCTGAGCGGCGCGACCGAGGGCAATCTTGTCATCACCGACTCCTGGCCTGGCCAGATGCGCACGGTTTATGGCGACCACAAGCGCTTCGAGGAAACCTATTTCGCCACCTACCCCAACACCTACTTTACCGGTGACGGCTGCCGCCGCGACGCCGATGGCTATTACTGGATCACCGGCCGTGTCGATGACGTGATCAACGTCTCCGGTCACCGCATGGGCACGGCCGAAGTGGAATCCGCCCTTGTCGCCCACCCGAAGGTGGCTGAGGCGGCGGTGGTCGGCTACCCGCACGACATCAAGGGACAGGGCATTTACGCCTATGTCACGCTCATCACCGGCGAACAGCCGACAGAGGAGCTGCGCAAGGAGCTCGTGACCTGGGTGCGCAAGGAAATCGGCCCGATCGCCACACCTGACCTGATCCAGTTCTCGCCGGGGCTGCCCAAGACCCGCTCTGGCAAGATCATGCGCCGCATCCTGCGCAAGATCGCGGAGGACGAGTTCTCGGCGCTCGGCGACACCTCGACGCTGGCGGACCCGACCGTGGTCGATGACCTGATCAACAACCGGCAGAACAAGAAGGGCTGACCCTTCCTTCCCCACCTGTGCGAACGCGGCCTCCGGGCCGCGTTTTTGTTTGGGACGCTGGATGACCCAATTCCGCCCGCTTTCTCCGGTTCAAGCATGCGTTGCGTCACCGCGCAGAAGGCTTTATCCCCAAGGCCCCTTCCATAATCTGCTCATCACGCCA
>JBOFFO010000307.1:0-1895 GCA_051648665.1 Beijerinckiaceae bacterium
GTCACAGCCAGCAAGCAGGTCAAGCGCCATCCCCGTCGCGTTGAGCGGATCGGTCAAGCCGAAACTGATCAGCATATGCGGTGGAGCATGCGCACGTCGCTCAGGCAGTTGCGCCCGCGCCACCGCAAAGGCCGGACGCAAGATCGCATATTGGCTCCCGCACAGACGCTGCGCCTGTGTTGGCACTAAGCCGTCATACTCGGCCCCGCGCCGGTCCAGCGTCTGATCCACCAGGATGTCAGCGGCATGCGGCCGCCCCGGCCAGTCATCGATTGCGACCAGAATGGTAGAGTGCGCAGCAAAGGCGGCCTCATCGGCAGGCGTGAACTGATAGCCGTCGATCACGCAGGCATCAAACTGGCCAAGCTGCGCCGCAATGCGCACCGCATCTCCGCTGTCGCCCGCACAATCCGTCACCGACCCTGGATAGTGCGCTGGAATATCCGGCATGATCGCCAGCGCTTCCGCCTGCGTTGCGAACTGAACCATCCAGCCGCACTGCTTCAACGCGTCAGCCAGCGCCGTGCAGCGCACCAGATGGCCGCCGCCCATAACAATGCCGGCGTCAACGCGGATCAGGCAGCGCAGCATTGGCAATCAGCGGGCAGTCGATGTTGGCTCGTCGCTTTCCCGATACCACCGTTCAAAATCCCAGGTTTTCGGCGCCCATTCGTTGGAATCGAAATCTGGCACATTCGGCGGTACGACAGTGGCGTTGACGACTGCGTTGAATTCGCTCTGCGTCAGGCCGACATAGTCCAGAAAAATTTCGAGAGACGGCGGCTTTTTACCCTCATACGTATCGACAAGTTGCTGCGCATGCGCCTTGTCGATACGTCCGTTGCGTAAGTCCAGCGCCACCATTTGGCTGACACGACTGTAACCACGCTTCAGATATTTGATATAGTCGCGCATGCCTTGCATGAAGCATTCGATCTTCTCGTAGGGATATTCCTCCCACGGCATGCCTTCGACCTGATCGCCCTTCCAGCCCAGCTCTTTCTGAATAAGTGCAACATTCTCCTTCACATCCCATTTGATATAGGAGCCGAGGCAGACCGAGCGATAACGTAATTTCTTCAGATCGCGAAGCTTTGGGTAAGTGTAAGGCATAAGATCGCGCGGATCGACGGGAAAGTCGTCCTTGATCATGCCATACATATCTTCGGCGGTGATGCCGAGATTGACGAAGCGGTTGAAGCGCGTTTCATCCACCTCTTCGACTTGGTCGTCCGCATAATCGTAATACTGCGTATATTCCGATGACGGTTCGCCCCAAAATACCAATGGCACATTGAACTTGACAGCAATGTGCATGGGATAAGAAAAAATCCCCGTATGGCAGTGCCAGCAGAAATCTCCCTTGCGACGGAGCGATTCCAGCATGAGGCGCTTCACGACCTTCCAGTTCGGCGTGAAGTTCAGCACATCAACACCAAGGCGCTTGAATGTGCGCGTATTATTTTCAATCAGCGTATCGCGCATAAAACCATGATCGAAGCGTACGACCAGTGGCTTAATCTTGTACTCCTTCATCAGGTAGAGGAGCGTGTAGGTCGAGTCCTTGCCGCCCGAAAACGGGATGATGCAGTCATAATCATATTTACCCCGATGCTCCTCAATCAATGCATCGAGCTGCACTTTGCGGGCATCCCAATCTATTTTTTCGTCACGCACTTCTTTGTTGCGGCAGATGTTGCAAACGTTTTGCGCATCAAACTCGATCGTCTCGTAGGTTTCCGGCAACAGGCAGGCCGAGCATTGTTTCAAGTCAGACATTATTGATCCTTCCAAATCACCGGGCAGAGGCCATCACTTCAGCAGATGCCACTGGGAGGGGTTGAGGAGCCGCTCATCGCCAATCAGCGGCGAGCTATAACGGAAGTCGTGGAGAC
>JBOFFO010000308.1:0-2284 GCA_051648665.1 Beijerinckiaceae bacterium
GGCATGGCCAGCGCGCCAGCAAAAATCCCGCCGGCAGTGCGGCGCGTTATCTTGATTGTCATGGGTCGTTCTCCTCCGATTTTCATGTCCCTTGTCGGGATGCAGTTTCTTGGTCTGATTTAATTACGTTCGGTCAGCCAGTAATTTGCTGACGACCTTGGCCGTGTAGTCCACCATCGGCACAATGCGCGCGTAATTCAAGCGCGTCGGGCCGATGATGCCGAGCACGCCGATGATGCTCTGGTTGGCATCACGAAACGGCGCAGCAATCATGGATGAGCCGGATAGCGAGAACAGCCGGTTTTCCGAGCCGATGAAAATCCGCACCCCCTCGCCATTTTCGGCGCGCGAGAGCAGGTCGATCACTTCCTTCTGAGTCTCCAGATCCATGAACAGCAGGCGGATGCGCTCCAGATCCTCCGCCGCTTTGAGATCATCGAGCAGGTTCGCCTGCCCGCGCACAATCAGTTGCCGGTCATCGCCCGCCCCGTCGGACCAGTTGGCAAGGCCCTTGTCGAGCAACGAGGCGGTCAGTGAATCCAGCTCTTTCTCGATCTGGCCGCGCTGCGCCTCGATCTGCTTGCGCGCTTCCTCCAGCGTGCGACCGCGAATGCGCGCATTGAGATAATTTGTTGCTTCTGCCAGCGCCGAAGGCGGCAGGCCGGGCGGCAGGGCCACGACACGATTTTCGACGGCGCCATCCTCGCTGACGAGGATGACCAGCGCGCGCGATGGATCGAGCGCCACAAATTCCGCATGCTTGAGCCGGGCATTATTCTTGGTGGTGGTCACCACGCCTGCGCCGCGCGACAGTCCCGACAGCAGAGTGGAGGCTTCGGCCAGCACGCCCTCCAGCGTCGCGTCACGGGCAGCGCCCTTGACCTGCGCGTCGATGCGGGCGCGCTCATCCGCCGTCAGATCACCAAACTCCAGCATGGAGTCGACGAAGAAGCGCAGGCCCGTTTCCGTCGGCATCCGGCCGGCGCTGGTGTGTGGGGCGTAGATCAGCCCGGCCTGTTCCAGGTCGGACATGATGTTGCGCACAGATGCAGGTGACAGGGTGATCGGCAGCATGCGCGCGAGATTGCGCGAGCCGACCGGCTCGCCGCTCGTCAGATAGCCATCGACAATGCGCCGGAAGATTTCCCGTGAGCGGGCATCCAGCGAGGACGGGTCTGCGGTGGCCAATCCGGGCGGACGGAAGGAGGACATGGCCTCTAACATAGCCATTGCGGCCCCCGCCGCCAGCCCCTACAACCCGGCGAAATCCGCCTGTGGCGGCCTGAAATCTCGCACAAGGAGGCTGCCATGCGGCCATCAAACCGCGCGCCGGACGAGCTGCGCCGTGTCAGCCTGGAACGGCGGGTCACGCGCTATGCCGAAGGCTCTTGTCTGGTAAAATTCGGCGAGACGCATGTGCTTTGCACCGCGTCCGTTGAGGACAAGCCGCCGCCGTGGCTGCGCAACACCGGCAAGGGCTGGGTCACTGCCGAATATGCCATGCTGCCGCGCGCCACATCCGAGCGCACCCGGCGCGAAAGCACCGCCGGCAAGCAGACCGGGCGGACGCAGGAAATCCAGCGGCTGATCGGCCGGTCCTTACGCGCCGTGGTCGATCTCACAGCGCTTGGCGAACGGCAGATCACGGTGGATTGCGATGTCATCCAGGCGGACGGTGGCACCCGCACCGCTTCCATTACTGGCGCGTGGGTCGCGCTGCATGATGCGCTGAACTGGATGAAAGAGCGCAATATGCTGAAAGGCGTGGCGCTGAAGGACCATGTCGCCGCCATCTCCTGCGGCATTCATGACGGCGTGCCGGTGATCGATCTCGATTACATCGAAGATTCCTCCGCCGGCACCGACGCGAATTTCGTCATGACCGGCACGGGTGGCATTGTGGAAGTGCAAGGCACGGCGGAAGGCACGCCGTTCTCTGAAGACGAACTTATGAAGTTGCTCGCGCTCGCCAAGGATGGCTGTGCCAAGCTCGTGCAGTTGCAAAAACTGGCGGTGATGTGACGTGCGCGCGATTGGCGGCAAACTCGTCATCGCCACGCACAATGCGGGCAAGCTCCGGGAAATGCGGGAATTGCTTGCGCCGCACGGTATTGCCTGCGTGAGCGCGGGGGAACTCAATTTGCCCGTGCCGGCAGAAACTGGCCACATGTTTGCGGAAAATGCCGCGATCAAGGCGCATGCAGCGGCGAAAGCGACGGGCCTGCCCGCCTTCTCCGATGATTCCGGCCTGTGCGTTGCTGCGCTTGATGGTGCGCCGGGCCTG
>JBOFFO010000309.1:0-2419 GCA_051648665.1 Beijerinckiaceae bacterium
CGGAGCGGGCGGCCTCGCTCAAAATTCCCGCCATCGCCCTGTTCCCGAACACCGATCCGGCGCTGAAGGATGAGGATGGCAGCGAGGCGCTGAACGCCGCCAACCTGATCTGCCGCACCCTGCGCGCCATCAAGCAGGCCGTGCCCGACATCGGCCTCATTACCGATGTGGCGCTCGACCCTTACACCAGCCACGGCCATGACGGCCTGATCGACCGACAGCCTTTCGACGCCGGGCATGGAGGCCACGGGATCACGGACATTCTGCCCGTCCGTGACGAAGATGGGCCAGATCAGGTCATTGGCGGTGATGACGTTTTCGGCGACAAGGCGGCGCGACCAGTCAGCCTTGCGGTTGCGGCGCATGCGGATCGGCAGGTCGAGCGGCTCCCACGGCACGGGGATGGGCGCGCTCTGGGGCTTCTTGCGCGGCGGAAACGGGGTGACGGGCGAACTCATGGCAGGCTCCTGTCCGGCGCGGACGCGCCGGTCTGGATGGGAATGATTTGGTGCAGGGTATCGCCTGCGGCTTGGGCCGGGCAATCCCTCCGTTGGGGCAGGCTGGTTCCGCCGGGCGGCGGACCCTGTTTCCCGCAGGCGCGTTGACGGGCCTTCAGGCGGCGCGCTACCCCGGAGCCAAGGAACCGCAATGACGACAAATCCAGCCGAACCGGATGTTCTCTGCACGCGCGAAGGCGCGGCGGGGATGATCACGCTCAACCGCCCGCAGGCGCTCAATGCGCTGACGCTGGGCATGGTGGACGCCATGCGCGCCGCGCTCGATGGCTGGGCGGTCGACCCTGCCGTGACCCGCATTATCATCGAAGGCGCGGGCGAACGCGCCTTCTGCGCCGGCGGCGATATTCGCGCCCTGCATGATCTCGGCAAGGCGGGACGCCACGCGGAAGCGCTGGATTTCTGGCGGCGGGAGTATGCGCTGAACGTGCTGATCCGAAACTATCCCAAGCCCTATGTGGCGCTGATCGACGGCATCGTCATGGGCGGCGGTGTCGGCGTGTCGCTGCACGGGTCGCACCGGGTCGCGGGCGGGCGCTACATGTTCGCCATGCCGGAGGTCGGCATCGGCTTCTTCCCGGATGTGGGCGCGACCCATGCCCTGCCCCGCCTGCCGGGCGCGACCGGCATGTGGATCGGCATCACCGGGGACCGGATCAAAGCCGCCGATGCGGTGGCGCTGGGGCTGGCCGATGCGTTCGTGCCATCGGACCGGATGGCGGCCCTGCGTGCGGCGCTGATTGCAGGGGATGTTGTGGACGGGACAATCGCCGCCCATGCCGGCGATGCGGGCGCGGCGCCGGTGACGGCCCACCGCACCGCGATTGATGATTGTTTTTCGGCGGAATCCCCGCAGGCCATTCTGGCGCGGCTTGATAAAACGGCGGCCCAGTCGGATTTCGCAAAAAAAAGCGCCGCCGCGATGCGGACAAAATCGCCGACCAGCATGCACCTCGCCTTCCAGCAGATCCGGCGCGGGGCCGGTGTGGATTTTGCCGAAGCGATGCGCATGGAATTCCGCATTGTCAGCCGCGTCGTGCAGGGCCATGATTTTTATGAAGGCGTGCGCGCCGTCATCATCGACAAGGACAATGCGCCGCGCTGGCAGCCTGCAACACTGGATGCGGTGCATGCGGCGGATATCGAGGCTTATTTCGCGCCGCTCGGCGCGGACGAATTGAAGGTGTGAACCGCGTGTCCGCAACCGAAACCGGAATTGACCGCACGGCGGGCGAAACGAAAAAGCGGCGCTGGCGCATGCTGATGGCATGGGCGATGCGGTTGATCGCGATGGCGTGGTTTGCCAAGGGCGTGATCTGGTGGACCGATATTCTCGGCTTCAACGGTCCGGCGATGTTTGAGGAAAAGCGCATGGCGGCGAAGGCTGTCGCCATCGGTTTTGCGACACTTGATCTGGTCGCGGCAGTCGGCATGTGGCTGCTGAGCGCCTGGGGCGGCGTGATGTGGCTGCTGACGGTCACGATCGAGCTGGTGCTGACCTTCATTGCGCCGAATATCTTTGCCATCGACGGCACACGCGTGGCGGTGCTGATCGCCAGCATCGTGCTGTTTCTCGTGCTTACCTCCCTGTCAGCGCGCGAGGAAGATGGCTAGAGCGGAAGCCGACCTGATTGGATCAGGTCGGCCGCTCCAGCTTCTTGTGTTAGATCGCATTTTCTTCGATCAACCGGCATCGACTTGATCGGAAAATGCTCTAGGCCGCGGTCAGCCCTGCCGGTTGCGCGCCGCACGGCAGCGATCCGAGCAGTATTTCACGGTATCCCAGTTCTTTTCCCATTTCTTGCCCCATGCGAACGGGCGCGCGCAGGCCACACAGATTTTTTCCGGCAGATGCGGCTTGCGCATGCGCACGGATCTTTCCGGCTTCATTGGCCCTTGACGCG
>JBOFFO010000310.1:0-10741 GCA_051648665.1 Beijerinckiaceae bacterium
ACTTCATGGGTGTTGCCGGCTATGACGGCATGCACCTGATTTATGAGGCGCTCAAGAAAACCAATGGTGATACCGATGGCGAAAAGCTGATGGCCGCCATCAAGGGCATGAGCTGGACCAGCCCGCGTGGACCTGTGTCGATCGATCCCGAGACACGCGACATTGTGCAAAATATCTATGTACGCAAGGTTGAAAAGGTTGATGGCGCTCTGTTCAATGTTGAATTTGAAACGATCCCGAATGTGAAGGATCCGGTCAAGGCAGCAAAGAAATAACGTCTGTGATTTTGTCTGGTAGGACGTCCGTGCCGTGTTGACATTGCTCTTTGACGGCATCGCTTATGGCATGCTGTTGTTTGTGCTGGCCGTTGGTCTTGCTGTGACGCTGGGGTTGATGAATTTCGTCAACCTCGCGCACGGCGCCTTCGCAATGGCCGGCGGCTATGTTACGGTGCTTTTGATGCAGCGGATGGGCGTCCCATTTTTGGCGACGCTACCGCTCGCGTTCCTCGTTCCGGCGGTCATGGGTGCAGCTCTGGAGCGCACACTCTATGTGCGCATGTATGCGCGCAGCCATCTCGATCAGGTTTTGTTCACCATTGGCCTAACATTCATGGCGGTCGCCGCTGTGGATTATTTTATGGGTTCACAGCAACAGATTGTGCAACTGCCGGCATGGCTGCGCGGGCGCATGGATGTGTTCGGCGTGGGCGTAGGGCGCTACCGGCTATTTCTGATCGTATTGTGCGGGATGCTTGTCATTGGGTTGCAGATGGTATTGGCCCGCACCCGCTTTGGCATGCAACTGCGCGCCGGTGTTGATGACAGGCGTGTGGCGCGGGGCCTTGGCATTCCCGTCAACCGTATTTTTTCCCTGACGTTTGCCGTTGGCTCGGGCTTGGCCGGCCTTGGCGGAGCGCTGGGTGCGGAAATTCTTGGCCTAGACCCGACTTTTCCGCTGAAATTCATGATCTATTTTCTGATCGTCGTTACAGTCGGCGGGACATCATCGCTGACGGGTCCATTTCTTGCCGCGTTGCTGCTGGGCGTCGCGGATGTCTTTGGAAAGTATTATGTTCCCGCATTTGGCGCCTTTGTGATTTATGTTTTGATGATCGTCATTCTCATCGTGCGGCCGAATGGCCTGTTTGCGAGGGGATGATGCAACTGCCATTGATTGCTGCACGCAAACGAACTCCCTGGATCGAAGCCGTATTCTGGTTGGCGGCTTTCGCAACATTCTTTTTTCTGCCGCGCCATCATCTCATTCTCAATGAGATTGCCATTCTTGCGTTGTTCGCCCTGTCGCTTGACCTGGTGCTGGGATATGCCGGAATCGTTTCACTGGGGCACGCCGCATTTTTCGGTCTCGGTGCTTATGCAGCAGGGCTGTTTGCCAAGAGCATCAATGCTGATCCGCTGACGGGGTTGGCCGTCGCTGCTTTTGCTGCAACGGTTCTGGGCTTTGCCACCAGCTTTCTGGTCCTGCGAGGCACAGATCTGACGCGGCTGATGGTTACGCTGGGCGTGGCGTTGGTGCTTGGAGAGATTGCCAACAGCTGGTCTTCGCTAACGGGTGGCGCCGATGGCTTGCAAGGCATCAGCATGGGGCCTTTGCTCGGTCAATTCGCGTTCGATATTCGGGGGCGCACAGCCTACGGGTATAGTCTGGCTGTGCTGTTTTTTCTTTTTTTGTTGGCGCGCATGGTCATGCGTTCGCCCTTTGGCGCAACGGTTATTGCCATTCGCGATAACCGTGTACGCGCCGGCGCCATCGGGATTCCTGTCCGGAGCAGGTTGGTGGCTATTTATACGTTGGCGGCCTGTTATGCAGGTATTGCTGGCGGCCTGTTGGCGCAGACCACACAATTTGTCTCGCTTGATGTGCTGGAATTTCATCGCTCGGCCGATGTCATGCTCGTCTTGATTATCGGTGGCGCAGGCTATCTCTATGGCGGAATTGCCGGTGCGATTTTTTTCAAGCTCATGCAGGACTGGATTGCACAGATTACGCCGCAATATTGGCAATTCTGGATCGGGCTTTTCCTGGTTGTCTTTGTGCTTGTGGGACGTGAAAGGTTGACAGGCGGGATCATATCGTTGCTTCAACGGCTGGTCAGACGATCATGACACTGGCCTTGGAAACGCGCGGGCTTGTCAAGCGGTTCGGTGGAATTACCGCGACGGATCATGTGTCGCTGCGCATAGAGCAGGGGGCACGGCAGGCGCTGATCGGGCCTAATGGCGCGGGCAAAACCACGCTGGTGAATGTGTTGACGGGTGTATTGCAGCCCAGTGCTGGCAGTGTCTATCTGAACGGCGCCGACATCACCAATGCTTCATCAGAGCGGCGTGTCAGGCTTGGGCTGGCGCGCACGTTTCAAATTAACCAACTCTTTCCGAGCTTGTCGGTGATGCAGACGCTGGCGCTTGCCATCCATGAGCGGCAAGGAAATGGCTATCGTTTCTGGCCTAACGGAACCGACGATCGCGCTGTGGCTGTCGAAGCTGCCGAGGTGGCGGCGCGGTTGGGCTTAAGCGATGTCGCTGGCGAAACGGTTGCCGTGTTGCCATACGGCAAACAACGGCAGCTGGAGATTGCGCTGGCCATTGCATGCAAGCCCAAAGTGCTGCTGCTTGATGAGCCTGCGGCTGGCGTGCCTGAGGCTGAGCGGCAGGAATTGCTCAGCGCCATCGCTGCTCTGCCAGACGCCGTCACGGTGGTGCTGATCGAACATGACATGGACATCGTGTTCCGGTTCGCCAAGCGGATTTCTGTGCTGGTCAATGGCACCGTGTTTGCCGAGGGCTCACGTGAGGAAATGGCGCGCGACCCGCGTGTGAAGGCGGTTTATCTGGGCGAGGCGGACCATGCCTGATTTGCTGGCACTGCAGTCGCTCAAGGCTGGTTATGGCTCTGCCATTGTCATTGAGGATCTTTCATTGACGCTTGCTCCAGGCCGATCGCTTGCCGTGCTCGGTCGGAATGGTGCGGGGAAGACAACATTGCTGAACTCGATCATCGGTGCGACCATGCGCCGGGGTGGCTCAGTCTTGCTTGAGGGCAAAGACATTACGGGCTTGCCACCTGAACAGCGCGCCCGCGCAGGCATTGGGTGGGTGCCACAGGAACGCAATATTTTCCGGTCGCTGACTGTTGATGAAAATATGCAGGCTGTCGCTCTGCCGGGTCCGTGGAATGCACAGCGTGTCTATCAGCTTTTTCCACGACTGGCTGAACGGAAGAACAATCTCGGCAATCAGCTTTCTGGTGGCGAGCAGCAGATGCTGGCGATTGGCCGGGCGCTGGTTCTGAATCCGAAACTGCTGTTGCTCGATGAGCCAACCGAAGGGCTGGCCCCGATCATTGTCGAGGAATTGTTGCATGTGCTTTTACGGCTATTCCGTGACGAGGGCGTGACAGGCTTGATTGTCGAACAACATGCGCAGAAAATTCTTGCCATGACCGATGATGCCATCGTTCTTGAACGGGGGCGGATCATGCACCGCGCGCCAAGTGCTGCGCTGAAGTCAGACCGGGCAACGCTTGACCGTTACCTCGGCGTTGAAAAAACGTGATATGGAATGTGAAGTCTCAGGGAGAAAAGACATGGTAAACAAAGCTCCGTTTCGTGCCGATATGGTCGGCAGCCTGTTGCGCACCGCCGCTTTGAAGTCTGCACGCGAGAAGCAGGTGAAGGGGGAAATAACGGCAGAGGCCTTGCGCGCTGTTGAAGACGCGGAAATTCGGGCTCTGGTAAAAAAGCAGGAGGAGATTGGGCTTGAAGCGGTGACCGATGGCGAATTCCGGCGCGCCTTCTGGCACTTCGATTTTCTCGAAAATCTGACTGGTGTTGAGGGCATTGAAAGTGCCGGCATCCAATTCAAGGGTGTGACGACGAAGGGACACTCGATACGCGTCGTCAACAGAATCGACTTTCCGGACGATCATCCGCATCTGGCGCATTTCAAATATCTCAAAAGTGTTACCCAGCGCGTGCCCAAGATGACGATTCCATCGCCGAGCATGCTGCATTATCGCGGCGGGCGCGCGTCAATCAATGCAATGGTATATCGGGATATCGAAGATTATTATGCCGACCTCGGTAAAGCTTATGCGAAGGCGGTCCGAGCCTTTTATGATGCGGGATGCCGCTATCTGCAGTTGGATGACACGAGCCTTTCCTATTTTTGCGATCCCGAGCAACGCAAAATGCTGGCGGACCGTGGTGACGATCCGGACAAGCTGATGATCGCTTATCGTGATGTCATCAACATGGCGACGAAGGACCGCCCATCCGACATGGTGATCACGACGCACACATGCCGTGGCAACTTTAAATCGACATTCATTGCATCAGGCGGCTATGAGCCAGTCGCGAATATGCTGTTCAATGAAATTGATGTGGACGGCTATTTTATGGAATGGGACGATGAACGCTCCGGCGGGTTCGAACCCTTGCGTTTGCTGCCAAAGGGTCACAAACGCGTTGTTCTTGGACTTGTGACCACGAAAGTTGGCGATCTTGAATCGAAAAGCGATATCAAGCGCCGGATTGAAGAAGCTGCGAAATATGCGCCGCTCGAACAGCTTTGCCTTAGCCCGCAATGCGGTTTTGCTTCCACGGAAGAAGGCAATCTTCTTGCGGAAGAGTCTCAATGGTCGAAGCTGTCGTTGATCATTGATGTCGCCAACGAAGTGTGGGGGCGCTGATAACAAGCGCTACCCTTGGCGGAGCAAACCAGCTGGCAAGGAAGGATACTGTGAGATGAACACGACCGAGCCGGTTTTTGACATTGCCCATCTTGGCCATGTCGAGCTCCTGACCAACAAGCCCGACGAGAGTCTCGATTTTTTTGTCAACGTCTTTGGTCTGACAGAAAGCGGGCGGGACGGCGCCAGTGTGTATTTGCGCGCTTATGATGACTATGAGTTTCACACGTTAAAACTCACGGCATCAGAGACAACGGGTGTCGGGCATATCGGTTACCGCGCGGCCAGTGAGGCGGCTTTGCATCGCCGCGTGCGGGCTATCGAAGCGATGGGTGCTGGCCTTGGCTGGGTCGATGGTGATCTTGGCCATGGCCGGGCCTACCAGTTTCAGGATCCGGATGGGCATGTGTTCGAAATCTATTTCGACACACAAAAGTATGTTGCGCCTGCGGTTGAAAAGCCATCGCTGAAAAACCAGGCGCAAAGGTATCACGGACGCGGGGCCGGGGTCCGGCGGATCGATCACCTCAATTTGCTGGCGCAGGATGTCAATGCGATCCGTGATTTCTTGCCAAAAGCGTTGGGCAGCCGGGTGACCGAGCAAATTCAGTTGAACAATGGCAGCCTTGGCGGCTGTTGGTTTACCGTCAATAACAAGAGTTATGATATCGCCTATACGCGTGATCACACCAGCGCGCGTGGACGTTTCCATCATGTCACTTACGCCGTGGATCAACGGGACGATGTGCTGCGCGCAGCGGATATTTTTCTGGAAAATGGCGTTTTTATTGAAACGGGCCCGCACAAGCATGCGATTCAGCAAACGTTTTTTCTTTATGTTTATGAGCCGGCCGGCAACCGCGTGGAAATTGCCAACGCCGGGGCGCGGTTGATCCTCGATCCTGATTGGCAGACTGTGACATGGACTGAGGAAGAGCGGAAAAAAGGGCAGGCGTGGGGGCTGAAAACCATCGAAAGTTTTCACACGCATGGCACGCCGCCCGTGCCTGTGAAAAATTAAGCCGGAGTGATTAGCGGCGTGGAAAGCGCCGTTCCAGTTCTGCGATTTCTTTAGCGTCAAGTTGCCGTGCAGGTCGTCCGTGCGCGAGAACGGCGAGTTTTGCCGTTTCTTCCAACTCCTCGCTGGCATACACTGCAGCTGCGAGGTCGTGCGCTGCAACGACCGGGCCATGATTGGCCAGCAGAACGGCTGCATGACGGCCCTGTAATGCGCGGATGAATGTGCCCAGTGCAGGGTCTCCCGGAGGTGCATAGGGCAAGAGTTTCACGCGGCCCACGCGCATCACCACATAGGGGGTTAACGGCGGGATGGCGTCATTGACGTCTGTGTCCGTGCAGCAGGAGAGCAGCGTGGCATAGGTCGAATGGAGGTGGACCACCGCGCCTGTGCTGGGCCGCGTGTCGTAGAAGGCCTGATGCAGAAAGACTTCCTTCGAGGGTGGGTCGCCGGCACTGTGCTGCCCTTGTGCAGACAATTTGGCAATGCGCGCCGGGTCAATGAAACCAAAGCAGGAATTGGTCGGTGTGATTAGCAGGCCATCTTCGCAGCGGACACTGATATTGCCGGATGATCCCACGGTGTAGCCGCGGTCGAAAAGAGACTTTGCATAGCGGGCGATATCTTCCCGCAGCTTTGCTTCGGTGCTCATGCGGCTACACTCGGCTGCGCCATCATGGCGAGCGCCTTCTCAAAGAAATTCTCTGCGCCAAAGTTGCCAGATTTCAGGGCCAGCGCGAGCGGCCTGTCTGTTGTGGCCGTCAGGACCGGAACGCCCGGATCAATTTCTGGACCGATGGCCAGAGCATTTAATTTGAGCGCAGAAACAACTGCGCCTGACGTTTCGCCGCCGGCGACGACAAGCCGGCGAAGTCCTGATTCAACCAGCATCCTTGCCGTATGCGCGAACAGCGCATCAAGCCGGTGCGCCACGGCGTCGCGGCCATAACGCTGTTGCAAGGCTGCGACATGTTGCGGCGTGGCCGAGGAATAAATCAAGGGTGCGTTGCCTGTGTTTTGCTGAATGAATGCCGCGAGCTGCGCTGGTGTAACGGCGCCGGTCATGACCGCTTCAACATCAATTTCAAAGGCCGGGTGGTTTTGCTTGTGATAGGCGATTTGCGCCAGCGTCGCTTTTGAACAGCTCCCGGCCAGAATGGCTTCCGGACCTGTGACGGCGGCAGGGCGCGCTGCACCGCCGCGCGCCTTGCCGGTGCGCATGAAATTGCGCGGCAGGCCCAGTGCGATGCCGGAACCGCCGGTCAGAAATTTTGCGTCGGCGCAGGCTTCGCCGATTGCCAGTAAATCCTCGTCGGTGATCGCGTCGACGATGGCGAGTGTTTCGCTGCGTCTTGCTGCGGCATCCAGCGCGGCGCGAATGGCGGTGCTGCCCTGGCGCACAGTCGGCCAGGTCACAAGGCCAACGGGCGCCGTGCTCTGATGGGATAGCCAGCGCACGATGTTGGCGTCTGTCATCGGATTGAGCGGATGATTTTCGAGGCCGGACTCATTCAATGGTTTATCGTTGACGAAGAGATGGCCGCAATAAATCGTGCGTCCTGTGCCAGGAAAAGCCGGGCAGGCGATTACGCCTTTGACGCCAAGCCTGTCCGCCAGCGCTTCGCCAACCGGGCCAATATTTCCCTCGCGGGTTGAATCGAAGGTCGAGCAATATTTGAAGATGATTTGCGTGCAGCCTTGCGCCAGCAGCCAGTCCAGTGCGGCAAGGGATTGACTGACGGCGTCAGGGGCGGGGATCGACCGGCTCTTCAAAGATACCACGCCAGCCTCGCATCCGGCAGGCGCAGGCCCAGATGGCAGGCCAAGAAATTGCACAGTGGCAAGGCCGCCGCTGGCGTCGCAGCCCTTGGTTAAAGTGTTGGCAATGTCGCTTGCGCCAGTGAAATCATCAGCGATGACGCCGAGAAGCATGGGATTGCTTTCTTTCATCAGGATCGTAAGGGGCACCATATCCGGGCATCGGCGCTCCGCCAATCATGGCTATGCACGCGAAGCGCCGTATGCGCACGACGCATGCGGGGCTGTCACGGCGAAAGCGGGGTGTGCCATGGCTGGCGCAGAACCCGATCTCTTGCGAAAAGACTGCGGGACCATGCAGCGCGGAGAGCCAACATGAACAAGATCGACCTTACGGGCCGGGTTGCAGTGATTACCGGCGGCGCGCGCGGCATCGGCTATGCGGCGGCGGAGCGCATGCTGCAATCGGGCGCGAAGGCGGTGGCGCTGTGGGATATGGATGCGGCGGCGCTTGCCAAGGCCGAGGCCGAATTGAGCAAGCAGGGCACCGTCAGCACCGATCTGGTGGAGTTGACCGACGAGCAAGCCGTTGGGGCTGCCGCGCAGGCGGTGTCAGGGCGGCATGGCGGCATTGATATTCTGGTCAACAATGCCGGCATCACCGGCGGCAATGGCAAGCTGTGGGAGCTGGAACCTGCGGTGTGGCGCAAGGTGATCGAGGTCAATCTGGTCGCGCCGTATCTGACTTGCCGGGCCATCGTGCCGCAGATGCTCAAGGCGGGCTATGGCCGCATCGTCAATGTCGCGTCGATTGCCGGCAAGGAAGGCAACCCCAACGCGTCGCATTATTCTGCATCCAAGGCCGGGCTGATCGGGTTGACCAAGTCGCTGGGCAAGGAGCTGGCAACGAGCAATATTCTGGTGAATTGCATCACACCGGCAGCGGCGAAGACCGATATCTTCGCACAGATGAAACAGGAGCATATTGATTTCATGCTCTCGAAAATTCCGATGAACCGGTTTGTCGAGGTCAGCGAAGTGGCGGCGATGATCGCGTGGCTGTCGAGCGCGGACGTGTCCTTCACCACCGGCGGCGTGTTCGATATTTCCGGCGGGCGCGCAGTCTATTGAGGCTTAGTGCTGCATCGAGCGGGCGATCATCAGAGTCAGGCTTGCCCACATGGCGCCGAACAGCCATCCGCCCAGCACATCGCTCGGCCAATGCACGCCGAGATAAATCCGCGAGAGGCCAACGAGCAGGGTCAGCAAGAGCGCGGAAAGCGCGATCACCCATTGTTCACGGCGGCGATGAGCCGCGAACGCCAGCAACCCGCCGCTGGTGAGCAGGATCGATGCCGACATCATGGCGTGACCAGACGGAAAGCTCGCGGTGAAGGTCGCCATGTCATGGGGCACAATGTCGGGGCGCGCGCGGTCAAACAGCACTTTCAAGAGGCTCGATACCGCCGTGGATGCGACGGATGCGCCGACGAGCAACGCTGCAAGGCGGCGGCGTCCGGCGGCCAGCAGAAATCCGCCCCCGCACATGATGATGAGCGTCAACACTGTGGTGCTGCCGAGCGCGGTCACATCGCGCACGGCTTCTCGCAGCCAGCCAGGACCAGCGGGCGGAGCGCCTTCGCCAGCGCCGCGCAGCCAGAGTAGTATGGCCCGGTCAATGGCCGCAGTCTGCGCGCTCGCCACCGCGTAGGACACGGCCAGCGCGCCTATTCCTGTCACCAAAGCGATCATCGCGAGACGGCGCAGCGCCGGTTGCTTGGGCGTGAACAATCCCATCATGGCCAGCGCCTGATGATAACGTGTGCGCGTGCGTGCAAAGTCATGCGATCAGCACAGCACGGATGTCGTTGACATTGGTCAGCGTCGGCCCGGTGATCACCAGATCGTTCAACGCCGCAAAATAGCTGTAGCTATCATGAGCCGCGAGGGCGGCGCGTGCCGATAATCCGGCCTTTTGGCCGCGCTCCAAAGAATCCGGCGTGACCAGTGCGCCGGCGGCATCCTCCGTGCCGTCGATACCATCGCTATCACCGGCAATCGCCCAGATATTAGCCATGCCACCGAGAGCGACCGCAAGGCCCAGCAGAAATTCGGTGTTACGCCCGCCACGCCCTAGCTTTTCTGCACCGATGGTCACTGTGCCTTCGCCACCGGACAGAAGGATGGCGGGCGCAGCCACGGGCTGTCCATGCTCATGGACGGAGCGGGCGATGCCGGCCATGACCGCGCCCATGATCCGTGCCTCGCCCTCAATGGCATCGCCGAGAATGAGCGGGGTCAGGCCAAGCGTACGCGCCTTCTCTGCGGCGGCATGGAGCGCCATCGCCGGGGTGGCGATCATGCGCAGATCGACCGGAAAGGCGCCGGGCTTGGGCGTTTCAATGTTCGCTTCCAGCACTGCGACCGCGGCAGGCGGCAGTGGCAAGCAGTAGCGGGCAATAATCTCGCGCGCATCATGCCAAGTCGACGCATCGCCGACAGTAGGGCCGGACGCGATCACGGACGGATCATCACCCGGGACATCGGAAATCACCAGCGTCACCACGCGCGCCGGCGCTGCCGCCTGCGCCAGCCGCCCGCCCTTGATGGCGGAGAGATGTTTGCGCACGCAATTCATTTCCGTGATGTTTGCGCCGCTGTGCAGCAAGGCGGCGTTGATGGCGCGCTTGTCCTCCAGCGTCATGCCGCCAGCCGGCAAGGTCATCAGCGACGAGCCACCGCCAGAAATCAGGGCGATCACGAGATCATCCGCCGTTAGCCCCTGAACCGCCGCCAGAATGGCGCGGGCTGCCGCCAGAGAGTTGTCATCGGGCTTGGGGTGGGACGATTCCATGATGCGAATACGGCCCGCAGGCACCCCGTGGCCATAACGCGTGACCACGACGCCGGAGAGGGTGACGTCGGGCCACGCCGCATCAAGCGCAGCCGCCATCGCAGCGGACGCTTTGCCGGCGCCGACAACAATACAGCGGCCTTTCGGCTTGTCTGGCAGGTGGCGTGCCACCGCCGGTCCCGGTGCAGCAGAGGCCACGGCTGCATCGAACACAGCGCGCAGCGCGCGGCGCACCTGCTCGTCCTTCATCGCCATCATGAGCCTTTCATCAATCGCTTGAAGCCTATGGCCCTTCGCCAATCTTTCAAGACCTTGCGTTCATGCCTTCCAGCGCGCATGCCGTCCAGAGAGCAAGAGTTTCTGGTCGGTCATGCGCCTTCTTATCCTTGGATATGGCT
>JBOFFO010000311.1:0-6402 GCA_051648665.1 Beijerinckiaceae bacterium
GCTGGCGTGTCGATGCCATCATCGCCGAGCCGATGCGTGCGTTCAAAACAGAGCCTGATGATGCAGCGATCATGGCGCGCGTCGGAGACTTGTTAAAAACCGTCGGCCTCGATCCCGCGGACGGTGTGAAGTATCCGCACGAATTTTCCGGCGGCCAGCGCCAGCGTGTTGCCATTGCGCGCGCCCTTGCCGCGCGCCCGGAATTTATTGTCTGTGACGAACCGACATCGGCCCTCGACGTGTCTGTGCAGGCGCAAATCCTTAATCTCATGCGCGATCTGCAGCAACAATTCGGTCTGACCTATCTGTTCATCAGCCACAATCTCGCCGTGGTCCGCCACATGGCGACGCATATCGGCGTGATGTATCTGGGACGGCTCGTGGAAATCGCGACGCCGCAGGACTTGTTCACCGCACCGAAGCATCCCTACACGCGCATGCTGCTGGATGCGGTGCCTGATCTGGCCATGACCGGGCGTCAGCGGCAGATGGTGGCAGGCGAAATTCCCAACCCGATCAACCCGCCATCGGGTTGTACGTTCCATCCGCGTTGCCCGCTGGCGTTTGACCGCTGCCGCGCTGAAGCGCCAGACTTCCGCAACGGCGTGGCCTGCCATGCGGTCAATGATGGCGCGGTGCCGAAAACCCACGCGGCGTGAATTTCACACCGAGAGATAATCGCGCCGCACCGCTTCATTCGCCATAAGCGCGGCCATCGTCCCGGAAAAGCGCACCTCGCCGCGCTCAAGCACAACAGCGCGGTCGGACACCAGCGCGGCGAAATGCAAATTCTGCTCTGACAACAGAATGGCGATGCCCTCGGCCTTCATTTCCTGAATCGCATGCGCCATCTGTTCGACGATGACCGGCGCGACGCCTTCCGATGGTTCATCGAGCAGAATCAGCAGCGGATTGCCCATCAGCGTGCGCGCCACCGTCAGCATCTGCTGCTCACCGCCGGACATGCGCGCGGCGGGCCTGTCCTGCATCTCCGCAAGATTGGGAAACAATTTGAACAGCCGCTCCGGCGTCCACGCCGCGATCGGGTCGCCATCAACGGCCTGACGCGGCGGCTGCCGGCCAATTTCGAGATTTTCCAGCACCGTCAGGCCGGTGAAAATACGGCGATCCTCTGGCACAAATCCCAATCCCATCCGCGCAATGGCGTGCGTTGGTGCAGATACGATCTCTGCGCCGCGAAACTGGATTGAACCTGTGCGCACAGCCTCAAGCCCCATGATGGCTTTCATGGTCGTGGATTTTCCCGCACCGTTACGGCCCATCAGCGCAACCACTTCGCCCGGTTCGACATCAAGATTGACGCCAAACAGAATTTGCGCCGCGCCATAAAAAGCATCGAGATTTGTGACAGACAACAGCGGTGCGCTCATGCCGGATGCGTCTCCGCCTGCATGGTTTTTCCCGTGCCGAAATAAACCTCACGCACTTTCGGGTCATTGCGAATATGCGCCGCATCGCCTTCGGCGATCAGCAGTCCGCGCGCCAGAACAATAATGCGGTCAGCAAAGGCGAACACCACATCCATGGAATGTTCCGTAAACAGCACGGCAATCTTGTCGTCCACCACGAGACGCTTCGTCAGCGCAATCAGGTCATTGCGCTCACGCGGCCCCATGCCGGCCGTCGGCTCATCCATCAGCAGCAATTTCGGCTTGTTCGCGAGTGCAATGGCGAGTTCCACCCGCTTGATGTCGCCATAGGCCAGCACCGCGCAGGAACGGTCGGCCTGCGCTGCCATGCCAACCCGCTCGAGCAAGCTCATCGCCTCGTCCCGATGCTGGCGCGCAGCGGCGGAAAACAGTGAGAATGTGCCGCCATGATGCGAGATGAGCGCCATTTGCACATTTTCCACCGCCGTCAGCGAGGCGAATGTCGCAGCGATCTGGAAAGTGCGGCCGACGCCGCGTCGCCAGATCGCCCGTGGTGACAGGCCCAGAATATCCTGCCCCTCCAGCAGCACGCGCCCGCTGTTGGCGGCAAGCTGCCCGTTGATCATGTTGAAGCAGGTGGATTTGCCTGCGCCATTCGGACCGATCAGCGCCAGCAATTCGCCGGCCTGAATATCGAAGGACACATCCTTCACCGCGCGCACGCCACCGAAGGATTTTGCCAGATTGCGAACCGACAACACGCTCATGCCAGCCCCTTGCGTGTCCAGAGGCCGCCGAGGCTTTGCAGCGCGCCGGCAAGACCGCGCGGGAACACCAGCACGATGGCGAGAATGATAAAGCCCATCAGCGCCCGCCAATAGTCGGTCTCACGCATGATCGTGTCTTGCAGCCATGTGAACACCGCGCTGCCGAGAACCGGACCGATCAGCGACTGGACGCCGCCGAGCAGCACCATCACCAACCCGTCCACGCTGCGCGCCACGCTCACCGTATCGGGCGAAATCGATCCCTTGGAAAAAGCAAACAGGGCGCCGGCCAGCCCGCAGATCAAACCGGCAAGTGTGAAGCCGATCCATTGCACGCGCTTCACATCAATGCCGATGGCTTCCGCCCGCAAAACAGAATCACGCGATGCCCGCATGGCGTATCCGAACGGTGAAAACAGCACGCGGCGGATCAGCAGCAGTCCACCCACCGCGCAGATCAAGGTCAGGAAATAATAGGCAGGCTTCGATGCAAACAAGGGCGAGGGCCACAGGCCAACGAGTCCGTTGGAGCCGCCGGTCACATCATCCCACTGGAAAATCACGGACCAGATAATCTGCGCAAAGGCCAGCGTCAGCATCGCGAGATAGACGCCGGACAGACGCACAGAAAACCAGCCACACAGCGCTGCACCAAGCCCGGCCAGCGCAATGCCGACAGGAATCGCCGCCAGCATGGGCAGGCCGAAGAGTTTCAGCGCCATGCCAGCACCATAGGCGCCCAGCCCGAAATAGGCGGCATGGCCAAAGGAATGCATGCCCGCGGGCCCCATGATCATGTGCAGGCTCGCCGCAAACAGCACAGCGATGAGCACATCAATGCCGAGCACCAGCGTGTAGGGCTTTTGCGAAGCCAACAGCGGCAACGCCAGCAACAGCACAAGCAGTGTCAGCGCAGCCCATTGGCCGCGCCGTGAAAATGGCGTGAGCGGCTCCTCGTGATCCGGCACAAACCGCGCCGGCGCAGCCGGTTTGCCCAGCAGGCCCCACGGCCGCACGATGAGAACAATCGCCATCACCACAAATTCAGCCACCAGCGTGAATTTGGAAAAATTTAGCGTCACGCCGCCGACAGTCACCGTACCGATGGCGATGCACAGCGCCTTGATTTCCGCAATCAGCAACGCCGCGAGATAGGCGCCCGGAATCGACCCCATGCCGCCGACCACAACCACGACGAACGCATCGCCAATCGCCGTGAGATCGAGATTAAGATTGGCGGTCTCGCGCGGCAATTGCAGCGCGCCGCCCAGCGCGGCCAGCGCCGCACCGAGTGCAAACACGGCGGTGAACAGCACGGACTGGTTGACGCCGAGCGCCGCAACCATATCCCGATCCTGCGTCGCCGCGCGCACCAGCAGGCCAAACCGCGTCTTCGTCAGCAGCAGCCACAGCAGGCCCAGCACCACAGGCCCGACGACAATGAGAAAGAGATCATAAATGGGGAAGGCCCGCCCCAGAATATCAACAGACCCACGCAGGCCCGGCGCGCGCGGGCCGAGCAAATCCTCCGGCCCCCAGAATTTCAGCACCGCATCGCGAATAATCAGTGTCACCGCGAAGGTGGCGAGAAGCTGGAACAATTCCGGCGCCTTATAGATGCGCCGCAGCAGCAACACCTCCATTATAGCGCCGATGACCCCGGTCAGCACAACAGCCAGAAAGACCCCGCCCCAGAAACCGATATAAGAGTTACCGAAGCGCTCGATCAGGCTCCACGCCAGATAGGCGCCGAGCATGTAGAGTGAACCATGCGCAAAATTCACGATACGGGTGACGCCGAAAATCAGCGAAAGGCCAACGGCGATCAGGAACAGCGTGGACGCGCCGGACAACCCGTTCAGTAATTGCACCAGCAATCCGGAAAAACTCATGCCGCCCCGCGTTCGCCCGTAAAAAAGCCGCGCCCTGCGAACATGCCAAGGCGCGGCTGAGTGTGAATCCGTATCAGACCCGCATCAATCCTGCGGACGCATTTTCTTCACTTCTTCATCGCTGGGCTGAACCTTGGCCCCGTCGATGTAGGTATAATTCACCATCACGCCCTTGCCATCCTTGACCGCCGTGCGGCCAACGAAAGCGCCGACCGTGGATTGATGATCCTGCGCGCGGAACATGGCCTTGCCGAACGGCGTATCGAATTCCAGCCCGCGGAAAGCCGCGATCAGCTTTTCCGTATCCGCATCGCCAGCCTTTTTCAGACCGGCAGCCAGTGCCTTGATGGTGGTGTAGCCGACCATCGAGCCGAGGCGCGGATAATCATTATATTTTTTCTGATAGGCGTCGAGGAATGTCTTGTGATCGGGAATATCAACGCCATACCAGGGATAACCCGTCACCAGCCAGTCCGCCGGCGCTTCATCCTTCAGCGGGTCGATATATTCGGGCTCGCCCGTCAGCAGGCTCACCACACTGCGATCCTTGAACAGGCCGCGCGTGTTGCCTTCACGGACGAATTTCGCCAGATCAGCGCCGAAGGTCACGTTGAAAATACCATCAGGCTTGGCATCGCTGAGTGCCTGCACCACCGGGCCAGCCTCGATCTTGCCCAGCGGCGTCGCCTGCTCATTGACAAATTCAACATCCGGCTGGGCCGCTTTCAGCAGCTGCTTGAACGTCGCGGCGGCGGATTGGCCATACTCGTAATTCGGATAGACCAGCGCCCAGCGCTTCTTGCCCATCTTTGCCGTTTCCGGGATCAGCATCGCCACCTGCATGTAGGTGGAGGGCCGCAGCCGGAAGGTGTAGCGGTTGCCATTCTGCCAGACGATCTTGTCGGTCAGCGGTTCGGAGGCAAGAAAAAACACCTTCTTCTGCTTGGCGAAATCGCCGAGCGCGAGGCCGATATTGGAAAGAAATCCGCCGGCGAGCAGTTGCACATTCTCGCGCGTCAGCAGTTCCTCCGCCACGCGCACCGCATCACCGGGGTTCGCACCATCGTCGCGGGTGATCAGCTCAATCTTCTTGCCATTGATGCCGCCCGCCGCGTTCACCTCTTCCACCGCAAGGTCGAGGCCCTTCTTGTAGGGTTCGAGGAACGCCGGCTGCGCCTTGTAGCTGTTGATTTCGCCGATGCGGATGGTGCCTTGCGCCTGCGCCGCGCCTGCCCCCATCGCCATCGCTGCGGCCAGCGCCGCGCCCGTCAGAAAAGTCTTGATCATTCCAGTCTCCTGTCCCGCACGGGTTCGACCGGAGTGTGACCATTTCACACGCCCGATCAAGCGGTCGTTGCGATGAATAATGCGGCGGCTTGAATGCAGGCTGAAAACCCCTCAATGCCCCTTCACGATTTCCGGCACCTTCGTCGCTGGCGGGGTGTTGCGGCTGCGCCCGCTGCGGACAACGCCATCGATCACGGTCATGCCGATGCCGGGCAGGTCGCCGAGCTGCACCGAATCGAGCAGCGTCTTGCCGGCGGAATGCTGCGCCTTGTCCATCAGCACGAAATCCGCTGCCCGGCCGACCTCGATCAGGCCGCTGTCGAGCTTGCGCATGCGCGCTGTGTTGCCGGTGGCAAAGCAGAAGGCGATTTCCGCCGGAACGCCGCCAAGCGAGGACAGCAGCGAAACCATGCGCAGGATTCCGAGCGGCTGCACGCCGGAACCGGCCGGCGCATCCGTTCCGAGGATGATGCGGTGCAGTTCCCCCATCTCCTTGGCGTGCCGCATGGCGTAGATCGCCGCCCGTTCATTGCCATTATGGACGAGTTCGAGTCCGGCCTTGCAGCCTTCGCAAATGCGGCAGATCTGGTCGTCCGGCAGCGCAGTGTGGCCGCCGTTAAGATGGCCCACCACATCCGTGCCGGCTTCCAGCACCACATCGGCATCGATCAGGCCGGAGCCGGGGATCGACGGCCCGCCCGTGTGGATGGTGCTCTGGAAGCCGTGCTTGCGCGCCCACGCCACCATCTTCTTCGCCGTCGGCCCGTCCTTCACCGAGCCGAGGCCGACTTCGCCGAGCAGCTTCACCCCCGCCGCCGCCATCTCCGCGAAATCCTGCTCCTCCATACCCTGCTCGATGACCGGCGCGCCGGCCAGCACCTTCACGCCGGAGGGGCGGAGATTGTCGAACACGCGCTGGGCATAGACCGCCATCGCCTTCAGGCCGGGAATATCCTTCGGGCGGCCGGGCGTGTGCACCTCGCCCGCCGAGATCATGGTGGTGACGCCGCCATGCAAATTGGAATCGATCCAGCCGAACTGGTTCTGCCGCGGCGTCCAGTCGCC
>JBOFFO010000312.1:0-1704 GCA_051648665.1 Beijerinckiaceae bacterium
ATGCAAAGCCCCTGCGAACCGGCATCGATCATGAAATCGAGGCAACGCTTCTGGCCCTCGAGATCAAGCGAACCATCATCGTGAAAAATCGTCGGAACGACCGGGAAGACACCGCGATAGACGGGACTGGGCATGGAACCCTCAGGCTGCAAGCGAATGACGGGCGGCGGCCATGCGCGCTGCAATCAGCATGGCGTTTTTCATCGCGCCGGGATGAGCAATGCCCTTGCCCGCGATGTCATAGGCGGAACCATGCGCAGCCGTTGCAATCGGGAATGGAAAGCCGCCGAGAACGGTCACGCCCTGCTCAAAGCCCAGCAGCTTCATCGCGATCTGGCCTTGATCGTGATACATGGTCAGCACCGCATCGAACTCGCCTTTATTGGCGCGCACAAAAACCGTGTCGGATGGGAACGGCCCAGCGCAGGCAATGCCAGCGGCCTGCCCCGCTTTGACCGCCGGCGCGATTTCATCAATCTCTTCGCGCCCGAAATTACCGCCGTCGCCCGCATGCGGATTCAGCCCGGCGACAGCGATGCGCGGCGTGGAAAATCCGGCGGCCTTCATGGCCCTGTCCGTGAGATGCAAACCGCGCAACACCGTTTCCTGTGTGATCAGCGGCGCAACGCCGGACAGCGGCACATGCGAGGTGACACGCGCATTCCACAGCTTGGGCAGGATATTAAATTCCTGCGCCACGCCTTTGAAATCCAGAAATTCGGTCAGGAATACGACCTCATCCTCATAAGTCGGGTGAGACAGCCGCATCGACGCCTTGTTGAAGGGCGAAAAGGTGACTGCACCAGCGACGCCGTCACGGCACAGCGCCAGCGCCTTGCGAAAATTCGCCATCGCGAAATCGCCCGATGGCTTTGCAAGAGCGCCAACCGGAATGCTCGCCGGATCGAGATGTTTCAGATCGATCAGCACGGGCTTGTTGCCGGGTGGAATCATCGCACCCTCGGCAATGGTCGCAATGTCGAGCGCAACGCCGGCCGCAGCCGCACCCTTCGCCAGCACGCGCCCATCGCCAACCACGATCAGCCGGGCCGCCGCAGTGACCTCCGGGTCAGCGAGCATGCGTGCCGTCAGTTCAGGCGCGATGCCAGCCGGGCAACCAATCGCGTGGGCCACAACAGGTCCGGAAGCAGCCATGTCTTGCACCTCTCTTGCGCAGTCAGGGACGGTCACGCGGTTGGATCAGTAGGTAAACCAGCGGGCGGCGCTGCGCAACACGCTGTATGCAGCATACCGCACTACGGAGAATGCTCTGTTCCGCGCCATTTGCATCAGGTGCCAACGCCATTGACAGCCCGCGAGCCGCACCGCCCCTTCAATCGCGCCGGAGCTTCAAAACCGTCCAGACCCGCAAATCGAATAATGTCTTCAACAGGGCCGCAATCACCAGCGCACACAGCACAGCCTTCGATGCCGTTCCCATGATCCCTTCCACCAGCAGCGCATGCACAATGCTGCCGGCCGCGACGACAAGCACCAGCACGCTGTGCCCCACGCGCCAGAGCGGTGGCGTGATCCGAAGCGGCCTGCGCAGAGCTGCCAGCGATGCGGCCGCGAAAACCGCCCACATGGCCATCACGCCCCATAATGAAAACGGCGTGGGCGACCGCAGCAGCAGCGCATCGATCACATCCGGCGCGCTGGTGATCCACAGGCCAGCCACATGGGTGGCCACGGCCAGAACCA
>JBOFFO010000313.1:0-19135 GCA_051648665.1 Beijerinckiaceae bacterium
CGCGGCCACAATGAGACCTGTTGTCCTGCGCATGGGTGCGCATGGGCATGAATCATGGCGGCGCGGCGATTTTCTTGCTAGCCGTTGGAAAATCGACGCCCCCGGAGCGCTGCAAGACCATGCCCGCCCACACCATCACATCAATCGCAGAACTCGAAGCGCTCTACACGCCCGTGAATCCGACATCGTTGCTGAAGGAGCTCGACCATATCAGCGCCGATTACGCGAAATTCATCGAGGCCTCGCCCTTCATGATTCTCTCCACCGCTGGCGAAGAAGGGCTGGATTGTTCCCCGCGCGGTGATCCCGCCGGATTTGTCCGCCTCCTCGACAAAAACACGCTGGCGATCCCGGACCGGCGCGGCAACAACCGCATCGACAGCCTCCGCAACATCGTGCGCGATCCGCGCGTCGCGCTGCTGTTCATGATCCCCGGCATCGGCGAGACCATGCGCGTCAATGGCCGCGCCGTGATCTCCACCGATCCGGCACTGCGGGAGTCCTTCACGATGGAGGGCAAGGTGCCGCAGACCGTGATTCTCGTCACCGCCGAGCGGGTCTATCCCCAGTGCCAGAAGGCGCTGGCGCGGTCGAAGCTGTGGGACCCGGCCGGCCATCTCGACCGCGCGGCGCTGCCGACCGTGGGCCAGATGATGCAGGCCATCGCCGCCCGGCAGAACAGCAGCTTTGACGGGGCGGCCTACGATGCCGCCTATCCGGAGCGGCTGAAGCAGACGATCTACTGAGCCGGCTGCAGCCGGGCATGCGGCGCCGCCCGGTTTCCCTGCGCCGCATCATGCTTTAAGCGGTTCTCCCACAGCAAGGATTGAACCGAAGGAAGCCCCCATGTCCATCACCCACATCGAGCCCGGCGCGCGCTTCTGCAAGGCCACCGTGCATGGCAACACAGTCTATCTCGCCGGTCAGGTGGCGGACAAAACCGCCGGCCAGTCCGTGACCGAGCAGACGAAGGAAATCCTCGCCATCATCGATGACTTGCTCGCCAAGGCCGGCACGGACAAGACGAAAATGCTGATGGTCAATATCTGGCTCACCGACATGAGTAAATTCGCGGAACTCAACGCGGTGTGGGATGCGTGGGTGCCGAAGGCGTCCATGCCGGCGCGCGCCACGGTCGAGGCAAAGCTCGCAGCACCGCAATACAATGTCGAAATCGCGGTCATCGCCGCGAAATAATCCAAACCAGCAGCCAACGGAATTTTCGGACCGCGCGATGACCGACAAAATTCTCCCCGACGCCCACACCCAGGCGGAAATTCTGGTGCAGGCGCTGCCGCACATGCAGCGCTACGATCAGGAAGTCGTGGTGATCAAATATGGCGGCCACGCCATGGGTGACCCGGCCGCCGCCGAAGATTTTGCTGAAGACATCGTGCTGCTCGAACAGTCCGGCGTGAAGCCCGTGGTTGTGCATGGCGGCGGCCCGCAGATCGGCAAGATGCTGGAGAAACTCGGTATCAAATCGGAGTTTCAGCAGGGCCTGCGCGTCACCGATGAAAAGACCATCAATGTCGTGGAAATGGTGCTTGCCGGGTCGATCAACAAGCAGATCGTCGGCTGGATCACCAATGAGGGCGGCAAGGCGGTCGGCCTGTCCGGCAAGGATGGCGGCATGGTGCGGGCCAAAAAGCTCACACGCACCGCTGTTGACCCCGATTCCAACATCGAGAAAATCATCGATCTCGGATTTGTGGGCGATCCAGAGCATGTCAACCGCGAGGTGCTCGATGCGGTGCTGAAAGCGGAACTCATTCCCGTGCTGGCCCCGGTCGCGCTCGGTAATGACGGCCAGACTTATAACGTCAATGCCGATACATTTGCCGGCGCGATTGCCGGCGCGCTGCGCGCCAAGCGGTTGCTGCTGCTCACCGATGTGCCGGGTGTGCTCGACAAGAACAAGGCGATGATTCCGGAACTGACCATTCAGGACTGCCGGCGGCTGATTGCCGACGGCACCATCACCGGCGGCATGATCCCCAAAATCGAGACGTGCATTTACGCGCTCGAACAGGGCGTCGAGGCGGTAGTCATTCTCGATGGCCGCGTGCCGCATGCCACCCTGCTCGAACTCTACACCAATCAGGGCATCGGCACGCTCGTGAGAAAGTGACTGGCGCAGGCGCTTTCACCACGCCAAGATCAGGGCAACGGCACGCCGTTGCCCTTTTTTGTTGCGGGAGAGACCAATGGATCAGCGCATCATCAATCTCTACGACAGCTTTACGCATGGCGGCATCAGCCGCCGCGATTTTCTCGACCGTCTCACGGCGCTCGCCGGCGGCACGGCAGCCGCCAGCGCGCTGCTCGCCTCGCTGCAAAACAATTACGCCCATGCGCAGATGATTGCGGAGAATGATCCGCGTTTGAAATCCGAGATGATCATGCTCGGCGCGCTCAATGGTTATCTCGTCCGCCCGGCGGATACGGTGAGGCGGCCTGCCGTTCTGGTCATCCATGAAAATCGGGGATTGAATCCGCATATCAGGGATGTCGTGCGCCGCGTCGCACTCGCTGGGTTCATCGCCTATGGCGCGGATTATCTAACGCCGCTCGGCGGCACGCTCGCTGATGAGGACAAGTCGCGCGATCTGTTCCCGCAACTGAAGCCGGATGATGTTGCGGCCAATTCCCGCGCTGTTGTCGCTGCACTGCGTGCGCGACCTGATGGCAATGGCCGCGTTGGTGCCGTCGGCTTCTGCTGGGGCGGTGGGCAGGTCGGCGCGCTCGCCGCGACCGATCCAACGCTTGATGCCGGCGTTGTTTATTATGGCGTGCAGCCCAAGGCCGAACTGGTGCCAGCGATCAAGGCGCCGCTGCTGCTAAATTATGCCGGCATGGATGAGCGCATCAATGCCGGCATTCCCGCCTTTGAAAAAGCATTGAAGGATAATGGCAAGACCTTCACACTGCACATCTATGAAGGCAAGCAGCATGCCTTCAACAACGATACCAATGCCGCGCGCTACGACAAGGAGACTGCGGAACTGGCATGGAGCCGCACCATCGCCTTTTTCAAGAAATATCTTGGCGATGTGCCCGTGGCCACGTGATCCGCTGGCAGGAGTGAGAGATGAAAGCTGAACGCATTGTTCTGGCGCGCCGCCCCGTGGGCGCGCCGGTGGCTGAGGATTTCCGCTTCGAGTCCTATGAGGTTCCAGCGCTGCGTGATGGCGAAATGGTGCTGCAAACCCTGTGGCTCTCGCTCGATCCCTATATGCGCGGCCGCATGAGCGATGCGAAATCCTACGCCAAAAGCGTTGAGATCGGCGAGGTCATCACGGCCGGCACCGTAAGCCGCGTGATCGCGTCAAAGCATCCGAAATTCGCGGCAGGCGATCTCGTGCTCGGCATGTCCGGCTGGCAGTCCCATGCGGTGAGTGACGGCGCCGGCGTGATGAAGCTCGATCCCGCCATGCCGCGCCCGTCACATGCGCTTGGCATTCTCGGCATGCCCGGCATGACTGCCTATGTCGGCCTGCTCGATATTGGCCAGCCCAAGCCGGGTGAAACCATTGCCGTGGCCGCCGCCACCGGCCCGGTCGGCGCCACAGTGATCCAGATCGCGAAATTGAAAGGTTGCCGCACCATCGCCATTGCCGGCGGCGCCGACAAGGTGGCGTTCGCGCGCGATGTGCTGAAGGCCGATGCGGTGCTCGATCACCGCAGCCCGGATTTTGCCGCGCAACTCAGGGCTGCGGCGCCCAATGGCATTGATGTGTATTTTGAAAATGTTGGCGGCGCGGTGCAGGCCGCCGTGTTGCCGCTGCTCAATGATTTCGCGCGCATGCCGGTCTGTGGTTTGATTGCCTGGTATAATGCCACGCAACTGCCGGAAGGGCCGGACCGTGTGCCGGGCCTGATGCGCATGATTCTGACGAAGCGCCTGCATATTCAGGGCTTCATCGTGTTCGACCGCAACAACAGATACCGCGATTTCCAGCGCGATATGACGCAATGGCTCAGGGATGGGGCGGTGATCACGCGAGAGGATGTTGTTGAGGGTCTGGCCAACGCGCCGCAGGCCTTCATGGGTCTGCTCGAAGGCCGTAATTTCGGCAAGCTGGTGGTGAAGGTGGCGGAGTGAAGAACAGGGCCGGTCACACCCCGTTAACATTGCGCGCGCAGACTGACCGGCCCGAACGAACAGATGTGCGCGTCCCTGTCATGAATCACGCCGTATCACCGCACCAACTCCACGCCATCGCTGCGCCGCGCGGCTTTGGCCATGTCGATTCTTGGATTTTCGATCTCGACAATACCCTCTATCCCCATGATGCCGATCTATGGCCGCAAATCGATAGCCAGATCACGGCCTATGTCAGCGAGAAATTCGGCCTCGACGGCCTGTCATCCCGCGCCTTGCAGAAATATTGGTATCAGCGCTACGGCACGACGCTGCGCGCGTTGATGGACGAGCACGACATCGACCCGCACGAATTTCTTTCGATGGCCCACGACATCGACCGGTCGCGGCTGTTGCCGAATCCAGCGCTGGGTGAAGCGATTGCGGCGCTGCCGGGCCGCAAATTTATCCTCACCAATGGCGACCGCGATCACGCGGAAAAGACGATTCTGCAACTTGGCATTGACCGGCATTTCGAGGGAATTTTTGGCATTGTCGAGGCGGGCTTCGTTCCCAAGCCGCAACGCGCGACCTATGAGAAGTTTCTCGGCGATCACGCCATTGATGCGTCCCGCGCGGCGATGTTCGAGGATCTGGAAAAAAATCTCACTGTGCCGCACGCGTTGGGAATGACCACGGTGCTGGTGGTGCCGGCGGGTGCAGCGCCCCATAGCGAGGAGTGGGAGCGCGATCAGGTGCGCCAGGCCGCGCATATCGATTGGGTGACAGCAGAACTGGCGAATTTCCTCACTGATGCAGTGCGCGCGATTTAAGCGCCGCGCTCCGCCAGCAGGGCTGCGATGCCGGCACGCAATTCCGCGATACCGGTATTCTTTTCCGAAGAAGTCACCGCGATGTGCGGAAAAGCGGCGGGGCGCTTCAGCAATTTCGCCTGTGTATCGGTCAGCAGCGCCGCCAGCGCCTTGGCTGGCACCTCATCCGCCTTCGTCAGCACCACCTGATAGGATACGGCGGATTTGTCGAGCATGGTCATCACATCCGCATCAATGTCCTTGATGCCGCGCCGGCTGTCGATCAGCACCAGGACGCGTGCCAGCGTTGTCCGTCCACGCAGATAATCCGTGATGAGCTTTGTCCACGCGGCAATTTTGTCTTTCGGCGCGCTGGCAAAGCCATAGCCCGGCATATCCACAAGGCGGAACCGGTCCGCCACATTGAAGAAAATCAGTTCCTGCGTGCGGCCCGGCGTAATCGAGGTGCGCGCCAGATGCTTGCGGCCCGTGAGCGCGTTGATCAGGCTCGATTTGCCGACATTGGAGCGGCCGGCAAAGGCAATTTCCAGCGGCCCTTCCGGCATGAGCGTGTCGCGGTTGGCAGCGGCCCAGACAAAATCGGCAGAGCCGGCAAACAGCAGGCGGCCAGCTTCGATCTGTTCGTCCGTATAGGGTGTGGCTTCGTTCGTCATTTACCGGGCGTCCCGCAGCGCCTGAAGATCAGCGCCGGCAATCGCGGCGAGGTTGCGCGCAATTTTCTCTGCCGGCCAGTCCCACCATGCAACAGCCAGAAGGGCTGCGATGGTGGCGTCATCGAACCGCTTGCGTTTCACAACGCCAGGATTGCCGACAACGATGGCGTAAGGCGGCACATCGCGCGCCACAACGGCTCGCGCGCCGATGATCGCGCCATCGCCGATGGTGACGCCGGGCATGATCATGGCTTCCCGCCCGATCCACACATCGTTGCCGATGCGCATGTCGCCATGCGACGTCCAGGCCGGGTCAGATGCGTCGTCTTTCCAGCCCGTGAACGCGCCGAAGGGGTAGGTGGAGAAGCCATGCAGCGGGTGGTTCGATCCGCTCATCATGAATTGTGCGCCCGTGGCGATCGCGCAGAATTTCCCGATGATCAGCCGGTCGCCGAGAAAATCGAAATGATACCGTACGCAGCGGCCGACGAATTTTTCCGGTCCGACCGGATCGTCGTAATAGCTGTAATCGCCAACCTCGATCAGCGGGTGATCGATAAAGCTCTTGAGGTAGGCGGTGCCCTGCCAGCCCGCCACCGGGTGTTTCGCGCGCGGATCAGGGGCGGGCATGGCATACGCTTCGGTTGATCTGCGTCACGCCTTTGTAGCGTCTGCAGGCTTGCGGCGGAACAGATTGGCGATGTTGTCCCACAACTCGACCTTCACGCCGTTCTTGCGCATGATGTAATACTGCTGCGCCACCGAGAGCAGGTTGTTCCATGTCCAGTAGATCACGAGGCCGGCGGGGAATGTGCCAAGCATGAAGGTGAAGATCACCGGCATCCAGGTGAACATGGTTTTCTGAATCGGGTCCGTTGGCTCCGGGTTCATCTTCATCTGCAGGAACATCGTGATGCCCATGAGGATCGGCCAGACGCCGATCAGCAGGAATTCCGGCACGCTGAAGGGCAGCAGCCCAAACAGGTTGAAGATCGAGGTCGGATCGGGCGCCGCCAGATCCTTGATCCAGCCGAAGAACGGTGCATGCCGCATTTCGATGGTGACGAACAGCACCTTGTAAAGCGCAAAGAACACCGGAATTTGCAGCAGCACGGGCCAGCAGCCGGCGACGGGATTGATTTTCTCGCGCTTGTAAAGCTCCATCAGCTCCTGCTGCTGCTTCAGCTTGTCATCCTTGTAGCGGTCGCGCAGCTCCAGCATCTGCGGCTGCACTGCTTTCATCTTTGCCATGGAGGCGTAGGATTTGTTCGCGAGCGGGAAGAACAGCAGTTTCACCAGCACCGTTACGAGCAGGATGGCGATGCCGAAATTGCCAGTGAGGTGGAACAGCCAGTCCATCACCTTGAACAGCGGTTTGGTGATGAAATAGAACCAGCCCCAGTCAATCATCAGGTCGAAACGCTTGATACCCAGCGCTTTCTCATACCCGTCGATGGTCGCGACTTCCTTGGCGCCAGCAAAAAGACGCGTGGTGGTTTGCGCGGCTTTGCCAGGTTCAATCGTCTGCGCCGGCAGCAGCATATCCGCCTGATAGGTTTTCTGCGGACCCTGTCCGGTCGTGAAGCGGCCATCATAGGTGACGGCCTGATCGGGGATCAGCGCGGCAGCCCAGTATTTGTCGGTGATGCCGATGAAGCCGCCGGTCGCTGCCTTGAACAGCTTGGCCTTTTCCTTGTCGATGGACGAATAGGTGACCTCCTGCAGCCCCTGTTCGCCTGCAACGGCGATCAGGCCTTCATGCAGGATGTAATAGCCGAGGGTTGGCGGAACGCCGTGGCGGGAAATCAGGCCATAGGGCAGTAATGTTGCCGGCGCGCCGCCCTTGTTCTCCACGGTATCGGTAACGGTGAACATCGCCTTGTCGTCAATCGCGATGGCGCGCTTGAACATCAGGCCCTGTCCATTATCCCAGCTCAGCGTCACCGGTTTTTCCGGAGTCAATGTCTGGCTGTCCGCAGTCCATACGGTCGACGCGTTTGGCAGCGCTATGGCCGGCATGCCCGGCGCTGGCACCCAGCCAAATTCCGCATAATAGGGATTGGCTGATCCCGACGGCGAGAACAGCACGATATTCGGGCTCGCCGGGTTCACCTGCTCTCGGTAGCGCTTGAGCGAAATATCATCGAGGCGTCCGCCCATGAGCGCAATCGAACCACTGATCGTTGGCGTATCGATGCGCACGCGGGCAGAGCGCGCCAGCACAGCCTCTCGCGGTTCGACGGCGGTCACCGGGTTGATGCTGCCGGGTGCCGTGGCGCCGCCTGCCGTCGCCGTGGGCTGGCCCGTCTGGTTGGCGAGTGGCGTGTTCTGCGCCGCCTGCTGCTGCTGCGCGATTTCCTTCGGCTTGTTCGCCGCCGGCACACCCACAAAATAGTTCCAGCCCATGATCACCACAAAGGACAGGGCGAGCGCGAGAATGAAACTGCGGTTGTCTTGCTTGTTCATGGGCGGTCAGCGCGATCAGGGTTTGAAGGGGTTTTCAAAGGTGGCGCATGCCGGGAAAGCCGCGCATCCAGAGTCGTCAGCGCAGCCTGTGTTTCCGCGAGCATGGCGGCGAAGGGTGTATGAAGGGCATCGCGGCGAACAAACAGCACATGGTCACAGGCCGGTCCGGCGGCGCCATCAGGCAGCGCACGAAGCAGAGCGCGCAGTCGCCGTTTGATCCGGTTGCGAACGACGGCATTGCCGGTCTTCTTAGTTACGGTCAGCCCAAAGCGAGGGCGCGTGGCCTCATCGCCCTTGCGGCGGATCGCCTGAATCGTGAACCCGGCGGTCTCCGCCCGCCGTCCTTTGCGGACAGCGGTGAATTCGGATCGCCGGGTAAGAGTGCCGAAATCAATCATGGCGCGTCCGCACCCCTACGGAGCGAGGCGCGCGGCGGCTCAGGCTGAAAGCCGCTTGCGGCCGTGGGCGCGGCGAGCGGCGAGAACCTTGCGGCCACCCTTGGTCGCCATGCGCGCGCGGAAACCGTGACGGCGCTTGCGCACGAGTTTGCTCGGCTGATACGTCCTTTTCACGGGTCGTACTCCAACATACCGCAGGGCCGGGACTGTCTGCCCGCAGCGTACCTGCTTGTTTCAGGAAAACCGGCTGGACCGTGCGCAAAACGCAAGCGAAACCGCTGACGTTCCGCACGCCTGCCGGAGAGTCGGCGGCTTATGGCGGAAGCCCCCCGCAAAGTCAACCAAACCCGGTGCGGCAGCGCGCTCATCACGATTTCGCAAGGCTGGCGCGTAGATGGCATCGCTTTGGCCGGGTTTCAAGGTAGGATCACGGCGTCGCCCGCATGCGCCGGGTGTCCCTGTAGATATGGATTGATGCGCCCCGCCGCTGAACCTTCCTCTTCACCCCTTTTGCGCTGGTGGCCGCTCGCCGTCATGCTGGCGGCTGCAGCGGTGGCCTATGGGCTGGGTGTGCACCGTTACGTGTCCATCGAAGCGCTGGTCAGTCATCGCGCCGCGCTGAAGGCGGGCATCGCCAGCTATCCCGTTCTGGCCTTTGCCGGATTTGCGGGCATTTACATGGTGGCGGTGGCCTTTGCCTTTCCGATTGCCGCATTGCTGACCATCGCCGGCGGCTTCTTGTTCGGCTGGTTCTGGGGCGCCCTGGGCGCGATGCTGGGGGCGACGGCCGGTGCGATGGTGTTGTTTCTGGCGGCCCGGACGGCCCTCGGCGACATGCTCCGGCGGCGGGCCGGGGCGGCCATGACCCGGATCGTTGAGGGTTTTCAGGACGATGCCGCGTCCTATCTGCTGTTCCTGAGGCTCGTCCCGGTGTTCCCGTTCTTTATCGTCAATCTCGCAGCAGCGGCCATGCGTGCGCCCGTTTCCACCTTTGCCTGGACCACGCTTCTGGGCATTGCCCCGGCAACAACGGCCTATGCGCTGGCGGGCGCGGGCCTTGACAGCATTCTCGCGGCGCAGACCGCCGCCTTCGACGCCTGTGTGGCGGGCGGCGGCACAGGATGTAAAATAACGTTTTCCCCCAAGAGCTTGTTGACGCCGGTCATGCTCGCCGCTTTGGCTGCCCTGGGCGTGATTGCCCTGATCCCGGTGGCCATCAGACGCTTGCGCGGGCAACGTGCGGCGCAATCGGAGGAGCGGTGACGGATACACGCGATCCCAAGCTATTGACGCCTGACCTGTGCGTGATCGGCGCGGGCGCGGCTGGCCTGTCCGTGGCCGCTGCCGCCGCTGCCTTTGGCGTGCCGGTTGTGCTGGTCGAGAAGAGTGAGATGGGCGGGGAATGTCTCAATGCCGGCTGCGTGCCATCCAAGGCGCTGATTGCGGCGGCACAACGCGCGGCGGATGCGCGGGCGGGCACAGCCTTCGGTGTGGATGCCACGGTTGCCATCGCACCGGATCGGGTTTTCGCCCACATCCGCCGGACCATCGCCGCGATTGCGCCCAATGACTCGGTTGCCCGCTATGAGGCAATGGGCGCGCGCGTCATTCAGGCACCAGCCCGGTTCCTTGACGCCAACACATTGGAAGCCGGCGGACACACCATCCGCGCCCGGCGCTTCGTCATCGCCACCGGCTCGAAGCCCGCCATCCCGCCGATCCCGGGCCTGACCGACACGCCCTTTTTCACCAACGAAACCATTTTCACGATCAACGAAATTCCGCGCCGCCTTATCATCATCGGCGGCGGTCCCATTGGCATGGAGCTGGCGCAGGCCTTCCGCCGTCTCGGATCAGAAGTCGTCGTGCTGGAAGCAAAAACCGCGCTGGCTGCGGAGGACCCGGAACTTGCTGCGGTGGCGGTGACGGCGTTGCGCCGTGAAGGCGTCGATATTCGTGAATATGCGCGTATAGAATCCGTTGCTCACGCCGATGGCGAATTTACAGTCCACATGGCGCATGGCGTGCGCGTCACTGGCGCGCATCTCTTGGTCGCCACGGGTCGGCGTCCGGCACTCGACGGGCTGGATCTGCCGGCAGCGGGTGTGGTGATCGAGAGCGGCGGGATAACCGTTGATGCAAAGCTGCGCACCAGCAACAAGAAAATTTATGCGATCGGTGATTGTGTCGCCGGTTATCCGCGCTTCACTCATGCAGCCAACGCCATGGCCGGTGCGGTTGTAAAAAATGCCCTGTTCCGCCTGCCTGCAAAAATCGACCGGGCAAATCTGCCGCGCGTCACCTTCACCGACCCGGAAATTGCCGGCTGCGGTCTGAGCGAAGCCGCAGCGCGCGAACAATTCAAGGGCGTGCAAATTCTGCGCTGGCCGTTTGCCGAAAATGACCGTGCGCAGGCCGAGCAGGCTGTGGAGGGCCATGTTAAAATCATTGCCGACCGCAACGGCCGTGTGCTCGGCGTCGGTATTGTTGGGAAACACGCCGGGGAAATGCTTCCTCTCTGGACCATGATGATCGCAGAGCATATGAAGCTGCGCGATGTGGCGGAAACGGTTTTCGCCTACCCCCTGCTCGGCGAGGCCGGCAAGCGTGCGGCCATGAGCGCGTTCACGCCGCTGACGCGCAAGCCATCTGTGCGCCGGCTGATCGGCTTCCTGCGGAAATTCGGATGACGCCGGTGACGCAGAGCCTGCCCGAACGATTATCGGTTGCCGAGCGCACGCCGGACGAAAGCAGTCCGGCCAAGGCTCGTCATATCGGCCTGTCCGGCAAGCTGTTGTTGCTCACTGTGGTTTTCGTCATGCTGGCGGAAATCCTGATCTATGTACCGTCCATCGCTAATTTCCGGAAAAATTATCTGCGGGACCGCTGGGCGGCGGCGCGTGTTGCGACCATGGTGCTGCAAGCCGCGCCCGATGGCATGGTGCCGCGCGAACTCGAATTGAAATTGCTTGCGGAGGTCGGCGCCAACACGGTCGCGCTGAAAACCGGCGAAAACCGCTATCTATTTTCCGCTGTCGATAAGCCGCCTGTGCCACAGCGTGATATTGACCTTCAGCAGACGTCCTCTGTGCGTCTCATGGTCGATGCGCTGGCGACGCTGGCGTCAGACGGCGAGGGCAGTGTGCGCGTCACCGGGCAGGTCCAGAACGCGCAGGATATGGTCGAACTGGTTTTTCCGGAGCGCCCCTTGCAAGCCGCGATGTGGCAGTTTTCTGCGAATATCCTTTTCCTCTCTCTCGTGATTTCCGGGTTCACCGCCTTGCTGGTGTATCTCGCTCTGCAATGGCTGATTGTGCGTCCCGTTCATCGCCTGTCCGACAACATCACCGCTTTCGCCGCCGATCCGGAAGATGCAGCCCGCATCATCACCCCGAGTGGCCGCAGCGACGAGATCGGCGCAGCCGAACAGGCCATCGCTGGCATGCAGGACACCCTGTCGCGCGAACTGCGCAACAAAAAACATCTGGCTGCACTCGGTCTGGCGGTCAGCAAGATCAATCACGATTTGCGCAATATGCTCGCCACGGCGCAATTGATGTCGGATCGGCTGGTGCAGAGCAATGATCCCCTGGCGCAACGCTTTGCGCCGCGCCTGATTGCCACGCTCGACCGCGCCATTGCATTTTGCCAGAGCACGCTCGCCTATGGCCGCGCGATGGAGCGCGATCCGCAACGCGAAACCTTTGCTGTCGCCGAACTGGTGCAGGAAGCGATTGACGCAGTCATGCCGGAGCCGGTCGAAGGTCTGGTGGTCACCGCCGATGTCTCGCCCGGCCTCAAGCTCAATGCGGATCGCGAACAGATGTTTCGTGCGCTGTCGAACCTGGTCCGCAATGCCGTGCAGGCCCTGACCGCCAATGCAGGGGATGCGGCAGGCCGAGTCGAGATTGCTGCAAGCCGCAGTCATGGCACAGTGATTATCAGCATTGCTGACAATGGTCCGGGATTGCCGGAAAAATCCCGCGCCCATTTGTTTGAGGCTTTCAGCGGTTCCGCGCGTGCTGGCGGCACAGGGCTTGGCCTTGCCATTGTCGCTGAACTGGTGCGGCTCAATCGTGGCCAGATTATTCTTGTCGATAGCGCGCGGGGCGCGCATTTCCGCATTACCGTGCAAGACGCCTGATCGCTCATGGCGCTTGAACATTTGTGAGGCTTGAACGCTTGCGCCAGCCACCTATCATCGCGCCATGACGTGGAACGGATTGCTTCTCTTTGCATCAATTTATGCGGCTGCTGTGGCATCGCCCGGCCCCGGCATCGCGCTGATTGTTGCGCGCTCGCTGGCAAAGGGGTTGCATGGCCTGCCCTGGTTTATGGCCGGTTTTCTTGCCGGGGATGTGGTGCTGTGCGCGCTCGCCTATTCCGGGCTTGCGATTGTCGCCAAAACCTTTGAAGCCGCTTTCACGGTCGTGCGCTACGCGGGTTGCGCCTATCTGCTCTGGCTGGCGTGGAAAATCTGGCATGCGCCGGTTAGCGTTGCGGGGCAGGGTGCAGTCGCGGCAACGGATATCCGCGAAACGCCGTTACAGATATTCCTGTCATCCTTTTCACTCACCCTCGGCAATCCCAAGGCGATTGTTTTTTTCATGTCGGTCATGCCGCTGGTGATCGATGTCGGCCACGCCTCGGTTGTCGGCTTTGCGCAAATCGCAGCGATCATGCTGCCGATATTCGGGATCGTGATCGCCGCCTATGCCTTGCTGGCGGATCGGGCGCGACGGCTGTTCCGCTCCGCCCCGGCGTTGCGCCGGATCAATCGCGGCACGGCAGTGATGATGGGCGCGACCGCCGCGGCAATCGCCGCCAAAGGTTGACGCCCGCGCGCTACCGCCAATCTCCGGCGAGGGATTGGATGAGCGTCAGCGCCGCAACAGCGGCGGTATCTGCGCGCAGGATGCGCGGCCCCAGCGAAAGGCGGATCACATCGCGCGCTGCCAGTAGTGTGGCGCGCTCGGCGTCTGAAAATCCGCCTTCAGGCCCGATCAGCACAGTCAGGGCGCGGCCCTTCAAGGCCGCCAGCGCCGCCATCCCCTCCGCCGGCGGCGCATCCTCATCAGCAAAGATCAGTGGCTGGCCTGCCGGGCGCTGCGCCAGAAATGCCGGCAGTTTCATCTCCTCGCCCACCACCGGCAGCGCAAGGATGCCGCATTGCTCCGCCGCCTCAATGACATTGGCGCGCATGCGATCGAGATTGAGCCGTGTCGCCTGCGTGTGTTGTGTGATCACCGGCTGCAACGCGCCCGCGCCCATCTCCACCGCCTTCTGGATCATGTAGTCGAGACGGGCGTGTTTGAGTGGCGCAAAAGCATAGGTCACCGGCGATAGCGTCTCTTGCGCTCGCGTCTGCGTGGCTGCGGTGACCGTGATACCCTTTTTGCCGAAGCTGGTCACATGGCCTTGCCATTCCCCGTCTCGGCCATTGAACAGCAGCACGGGCGCACCCGCTTCCAGCCGCAACACATGCGCCAGATAGTGGCTCTGCGCCTGCGTCAGGGCCAGCGCCATATCGGGCGCCAGAGCGCCTTCGACATACAGCCGCTGCATGCGAAAGTCATAGCGTGCCAAAATCACTGCTCCCTGCCGCCGCACCGTCGCATCCGCGCGCCGGGCTTCGTCAATTCTGCCATAATCCGGTGCAATGCAGGCCGTCGAGTTTGATTCAATCCTGACCGGGGCTGATCTGGCCGTGATGCCGGATCGGGCTGCCGCTGTGCAGCTTGCCGCATGCGCGCCTTGCCGTTAGGAACAGGCCATCGGAGGACACCGGCCATGCGTACCCGTTTTCTTGCCCCTATTCTTTCTGTCGCAGCCTTTTCGGTGCTGTCGCTGGCTCCAGCACCGGCTGTTGCCCAGTCGCCCGAGTGTCAGGAAGGCGGCAAGCTGATGCAGGATCGGCAATCCATGATCCAGAGCCTTCAGGCGGCCACCAAGGGCAAGAAGCTCACGCCGGTCACCGCATGCAGCCGCTTCAACGGCCTCGTCAGCAACGGCCAGAAGCTGATTGTCTGGCTGGAGAAGAATGGCGCATGGTGCAATGCGCCCGACAGCCTGCTCGAAAACGTCAAGGCTGATCACCAGAAGTCCATTGGCATTCGTGGGCAGGCTTGCGGTGCGGCGGCAAAATATCGGCAGATGATGGCGCAAGCGGCCCGCGCCCGTGCGCAGGCCGCCCGTGGTGGCCAGGGCGGCGGCATGCTTGGTGGCGGCGGCGGCGATATCGTGTCGGGACAGATGCGGGTGCCTGCCGGCGCTCTCTAAAACCGGACGGCGCGGCCTCACATGATGAATCAGGGCGGGTCGCCAGCCGGGGATGTCCGCGTCAGCGATGCTCCCAAGTCCAATCTGGTTGATCGATTCGCCCCCGAAAGGGCGCGTCCATTCTTGCGCATGGCTCGCATAGACCGTCCCATCGGATGGTGGCTTTTGCTGCTGCCTTGCTGGTGGTCTGCAGCGCTCGCGGCGGTTACCACAGGTCGATTCGGCCCCGATCCGGCTCATCTTCTGCTGTTTCTGATTGGCGCCGTGGTCATGCGCGGCGCTGGCTCGACATGGAATGACTTCGTTGACCGCGATCTCGATGGCCGGGTGGAGCGGACCCGCAGCCGTCCCATTCCCTCCGGTGCAGTGACTCCGAAGCAGGCGCTGGCCTTCATGGTCATGCAACTGCTGATTGGACTCGCGGTTCTGCTCAGCTTCAATCGCTTCGCGATCATCGTCGGCCTGTGTTCGATGCTGCCGGTAGTGATTTACCCGTTCATGAAGCGGTTTACGAACCTGCCGCAGATCGTACTCGGCCTCGCCTTCGCCTGGGGGGGATTGATGGGCTGGGCCGCCCTGCGCGGCGATCTGCAAATGCCTGCGCTGTTGCTCTACGCCACGGCCATCGTCTGGACCTTCGGCTACGACACAATCTATGCGATGCAGGATATCGAAGATGACGCCATTGTCGGCATCGGCTCCACCGCCCGGCTGTTTGGCGACCGGGTGAAGGAAGCGGTGACCATTACTTATGGCGTGACGGTGATGCTGGCCGCGGCTGCACTTTGGAGTGCAAGGGTGGGCCTGCTGTCTTGGCTCGGGCTTGCCGCGTTCGCTGCCCATCTCGCGTGGCAAGTGCGCACGCTCCGTCAGGGCGACCCGCAGCTTGCGCTGATGTTGTTCCGCTCTAACCGCAACGCCGCGCTGCTGTTCTTTGCTGGCCTGACGCTGGACGCCCTGGTGAAGATTTAGGACGCGTTCTCCGACAGTGAGGCCCCGCGCACCATGGCGGGCCGGTTCGGCAGGCAGGCCGCCTTGCGCCGCACGAGGAAACGGGGGCGGCGGCTGGTCAATGCCGCAACCCGACGGCGGCGGCGGTCGGCGCCGATCTGCACCGCGCCAAACATCGGGATAATGGGCTGAAACAGGCCATCGGCTTCGCGCGCCAGCATTGGCAAGCCATAGGCTTCGCTGGCCTGTCGCCAGGCGGCAATCAGCGTCTCCTCGGTGTGCAGGCCAAGAGCGAGGCTTCGGCCGGAGGCGAGTTGGAGCCGGATTTCGATCAGTGCCGGGTCATGGGCCGCAGGGGCTGTGGAGATCCCGCTGATGGCAGTGGCGCGGGCGCGGGTCTGGACCCAGACACCGGCTATAACCCGCAGATGTAAAAAGCCGGGAACAACCGGCGTTGAGCCTGCCCCTGCGCGGGCTGAGCCGTCCTTATTGTCGTTGGCGGACGGACCGGCCCCGTGTGGAGCCGGCCCGCCGCGAAGCGTCTGACCGTTCATCGTCGCCGTCCTGTGAAGACGTGGGCGCGCACTCTTTTGGTTCGCGTCCCGTTATGGCGAGAGTGGCCCTCAAGCCTTCGCATCGGCTTAAAAGCTGCGGTTAAAATTGCCTCAAATGCCAGGCTTTCGTGGCAATGGTTATCGGCGGGTTCCGGCGGCTGGTGAAAAAGCCCTGAATCGCGATTGCATGGGGGGCTGCCGCTGCTTAAGTCCTGACGATGCTTGATCCCACCCGCCTCGATGCGCTTGCCCGCATCATGGAAGCCGCCGCCCGTGAGGCCGGCACCCTGGCGATGGACTTTTTTCGGCTGTCGGCCCCCACGGCGGCACGCACCTGGCATAAACCCGGCAACTCCCCTGTCACTGAAGCGGATATGGCCGTGGATGCCTTCTTGCGGCAGCGCCTGATGCAGGCTGCGCCGGACTTCCACTGGCTGTCCGAAGAGGCCGAGCATATACAGCCGGACGATGACCGGCCCGCCTTCATTGTCGATCCCATCGACGGCACCCGTGCCTTTGCGGCGGGCGAGCCGCAATGGGGTATATCGATGGCGCTGGTGGCGCAGGGCGCGCCGGTGCTGGGCGTCTTCTTCATGCCCGCCCGTGACCGGCTCTATACCGCCCGCCGGGGTGGCGGGGCCGACTGCAATGGCGAACTGCTGAAGCCGGACGGCGAGTCAAACATGGCGGCGGGTCCGCAGCCCGTGCTGGCCCCGTTTCTGGCGAACAATGCCGGACTGATGGCCCATCCGAAAATTCCGTCCCTTGCGGCGCGCGTTGTTTATGTTGCGGATGGATTTCTGGCCGTCGGCATTGCCTCCACAGGCGCCCATGAATGGGACATTGCTGCCGCTGACCTGATCCTGCGCGAAACCGGTGGCCAGTTGACCGACCTGAGCGGTCATCCCCTGCGCTATACCGGCGAGGCGCGCAGTTTGCCGGTGCTGTTTGCTTCCCGCCGGCCCGACCATGCTCAGCTGGCCGCCGGTCTTGCCGCAGCGCTTGGAAAAGAGGCGATGCCGCTGGGACATGAGACAAAATCTGTGCTTGCCAACCAGCGCCGCGCGTGACTTTGACAGCGCCATTCCCGCAACGATTCAACGGATATCATCATGGCTATGCAGGATAACGGGCAAACGCCGGGCAAACAGTTGCTGCATCTGGTGTTCGGCGGCGAATTGACAGCCATCGACAGCCACGAATTCAAGGATTTGTCGAAGGTCGATATCGTCGGCATCTATCCCAACTACGCGCAGGCCCATGCCGCATGGAAAGCCAAGGCGCAATCGACGGTCGATAATGCGCAGATGCGCTATTTCGTCGTTCATCTCCATCGTCTGCTCGAACCTGATCAGCCGAAACCGTGAAGCGCGGAGACAGCGCGTTTGCTCAAGCAGCTTGGACGAACCACAGCAGTGCAGGAAAGCCTCGGCGCGTTGCTCGCCGGCTATCTGAAATTCGTCCGGGCCACGAACCGCTTCACGCTGTCGCCCGATCATTTTTACGATCGTCTGGATGCGCAATGGCCCGCAATCATCGCCATGTGGCACGGCCAGCATTTCATGGTGCCGTTCGGCAAGCGTGAAAAAGATCAGTTCCGCGTTCTGATCTCCCGCCACGGCGATGGCGGCATCAACGCCATCGCATGCCGGCATTTCGGCATCGAGGCTATTCGCGGCGCGGGCGGCAAGCCGCAGGATATGCACCGCAAGGGCGGCGTCGCGGGATTGCGCGACATGCTGCGCGCGCTGAAGGAAAATTTTTCCGTCACCGTCACAGCGGATGTGCCGAAAACCGCGCGCGTTGCCGGCGAGGGCATCATCATGCTGGCGAAAATGTCGGGCCGGCCGATCCTACCCTTCACCGTCGTGACGAGCCGGAAATTCCAATTTTCCTCGTGGGACCGCGCCAGTCTCGGCAAGCCGTTCGGGCGCGGCGCGATGGTGATGGGCGAGCCGATCGCTGTGCCGCGCGATGCCGATGCGGCGATGATCGAACAGCTGCGGCTGCAATTGCAGGACGAACTCGACCGCATTCATGCCCAGGCCTACGCGATGGTGGGTGGTGAAGATCCCGGTGCGAATCTGCGCGCAAACGGGCGCATTGCCCCATGAACGCGGCGCTGCCGTTGCCTTTGCGGATTTATGCTGCGGCTGCATCGCTGCTGGCGCCGCTAGCGCCATTTCTGCTGGAGCGGCGCGCCCGGCGCGGCAAGGAAGACCGGGCGCGGATGGACGAGCGCTTCGGCAAGCCATCCCGCCCACGCCCCGATGGCCGCCTTGTGTGGGTGCATGGCGCCAGCGTCGGCGAAACCGTATCGGTCCTGCCGGTGGTCGAGGAGCTGACGCGGCGCGGCGTCGGCGTGCTGGTCACATCAGGCACGGTCACGTCTGCTGAGGTGATGGAGAAACGCCTGCCCGCGGGTGCGCTTCATCAATATGTACCGCTCGACGCGCCGGCCTTTGCCAAACAGTTTCTCGATCACTGGCAACCCGATTGTGCGCTGTTTGCGGAATCCGAATTATGGCCCAACCTGATCATCGCCGCCCATGCACGGAATATTCCGGTGATGATCCTTAATGGCCGCATGTCCGAGCGTTCGTTCCAGCGCTGGCAAAAAACGCCGGCGATTATCCGCGCGCTGCTGGCCCGCATTGATGTATGTCTGGCGCAAAGTGCTGATGATGCCTTTCGCTACGGCGCACTGGGTGCTGCCAATGTGCAGGTGCCGGGTAATCTGAAATATGATGGCCCTGCGCCACCGGCCGATGCAGTTAGGCTCGGTATCCTCGCGGGCCGCATCGCCGGCAGGCCGGTCTGGCTCGCTGCCAGCACCCATCGCGGTGAAGATGAGGCTGTGCTGCAAACACATGGCGCCATCGCCGCACAGGCCCGCAATGTGCTGACCATCATTGTG
>JBOFFO010000314.1:0-1647 GCA_051648665.1 Beijerinckiaceae bacterium
TGGCCATCAGCGCGTGAATATCCGCTTCCGACTGCACCACCGTGCCCATGTGATGATGATAGACGAGCCGCACACCTTCCTGCAGCGTGCGTTCCGCCACGCGCGTCATCCGCGCGCCAAATTCAGCCCAGCGCTCTGCGGGCAGTACAGGACGTTGCGACAAAGGCTTGGTGATGTCGCCATGAATGGCATTCGATGTTTCAGCAAATACAAGAACGCTGGAACCCATCGCCTTGAGCAAGTCGAGATGCGGGCGCAGATGCGCGATTTCCGCATCCGCGTCCCGCTCCAGCAATTCGGCTGAATACCACCCGGAAATGCAGGCCAAGTTAAAGGGCGCGAGAGCCGCCTTCAACGCCGCAGCTTCACGCGGAAATTTGTTGCCCAACTCCATGCCTTCAAAGCCCACCTGTTTTGCTTCCGCGAGGCAAACTTCGAGTGGTGTTTCACCACCCAGCTCCTGCATGTCATCGTTAGACCAGCCAATCGGGTTGGCGCCTATGCGAATGCTCATTCCCTGTCCTTCGCTTTAATTTTTTCCGCTGAGCGTCTGCTCATATTTTTCGCGCGCCGCGTTCACTTCCTGCCGTGGCGAGACTTCCGGCACCGCCACATCCCACCAGTGGCCGCCCGCCTGCGTGGTGGTCAGCGGATCCGTGTCGATCACCACCACCGCTGTTGTGGGATTGGCTTTCGCAGCGCGTAAGGCGGAGTCCAGATCGCCGAGCCCCGAAACTTTCACCGCATGCGCGCCAAGCGATGCCGCATGGGCCGAAAAATCAACCTGCGGCATTGTCACATGATGGGCGTCCTTCAGCAGGTTGTTAAAGCCTGCTGATCCTGTCGCCTGCTGCAACCGGTTGATGCAGCCGAAGCCGCGATTGTCCAGCACAACGATGGTGAGCTTGACACCCATCATCACCGCCGTCGCAATTTCTGAATTCATCATCAGGTAGGAGCCGTCGCCGACCATGACGACCACATCGCGCTCGGGCTGCGCCATTTTGACGCCGAGGCCACCAGCAATTTCATACCCCATCGTCGAATATCCATATTCGAGATGGTAACTGCCCGGCGCTGTGGCATTCCATAATTTGTGCAATTCGCCCGGCAACCCGCCGGCTGCGCACACGACGGATGCGGTCTCGCCAAAAACGCGCATCACCGCGCCAATTACCTGCGCGTCCGATGGCAGATCCGTGTTGGCGAGCGCGGTTACGGTTGTGGCAGCGCGCGTCCATTGCTGTTTGTCGGCCTCGGCCTTCGCCGTCCATGCCTCTGGCGCGCGCCAGCCCGCAAGCGCCTCATGCAAGTCCTCAAGCGCCACCCGCGCATCCGAAATCAGCGGCTGGGCAAACTGTTTCGCGGCATCGAAAGCCGCGACATTGATATGCAGAAAGCGCCGGGACGGATTTTTGAACAGCGCCCATGAGCCGGTGGTGAAATCCTGCATGCGCGTGCCGATGGCAATAATCACATCAGCCTGTTCCGCCATCGCATTGGCGGCGGATGTGCCCGTCACGCCGATGGAGCCAAGGCATAGTGCCTGATCATCCCCCATCGCCGATTTTCCGGCCTGCGTTTCCGCGACGGGAATGCCATGCGCTTCGGCCATCTTGCGCAGCGCTTCCCGCGCGCCGGAATAAA
>JBOFFO010000315.1:0-2682 GCA_051648665.1 Beijerinckiaceae bacterium
GTGCCGCCGACGGCATAGAAATTCCGGTCGCGCAACTGCTGCATCTGCGGCAGGCTGTCGAGTTCATCGCGAACAATCCGCTCCGCCTGCTTGAGCGAGCCAGCGGATCGGTCCATCAGCGCCAGACCACCAAGCGCAACACTGACACCCACCCCAACGCGGCTTGCATCCACACTGATCAATTCGAGTGAACCGCCGCCAAGATCGCCGACAATACCATCGGGGGCGAAAAAACCTGAAACAACACCGAGGCCGGAGAGAACTGCTTCACGATCACCGGAAATCAGTTCGATATGACGGCCAGCGGCTTCTTCAGCGCGCGCAATAAAGGCGGCCCCATTGGTGGCATAGCGTGCGGCTGCGGTGGCGATGACCCGCACATCCTTCACTTTCATCGCATCGCACAGGATGCGGAAGCGTTGCAACGCATGCAAAGCCTTTTCGACAGCGTCATCGGCTAGACGCCCGGTGGTTGCCACCTGCCGGCCAAGGCCTGCCATTTCCTTCTCGTTGAAAATCTGCGCTGGATTGCGCGACAGATGCTCGTACACGACGAGACGGACCGAGTTTGAGCCAATATCAATGATGCCAAGCGGCTCACCGCGACCGAGGCGGCCACGGGCATTTTTCAGGGTCTCAACCATTGGTGCGCTGCTTTGCGAGACGTTCAAGCAATTTACGCGGGCTCGACGCCGATAAAGACTTGCCGCGGCCAGAGAGACTGGGATTTGTCATGAAATATTGATGGGCGTTGAAAGGCTCATCATCCTTGGCGCGGGCAATGCGCGTTGAGCTTCCGTCACTGTTGACGCGCCAGCTTTGCTCATTGTCGAGCATGTTGGCGACTAAAATCTGGTTGAGCACCTGCTCATGGGCGGTGGGGTTTGTGATCGGGAACAGCACCTCGACGCGCCGGTCAAGGTTGCGCTGCATGAGGTCAGCCGACGCCAGATAAAGCGCCGCCTTGGGATGCGGCAACGGGTGGCCGCAACCAAACGCGTAAATGCGGCTGTGTTCAAGAAACCTGCCGATAATGGATTTGACGCGGATATTCTCCGACAGGCCGGGCACGTTCGGCCGCAGGCCGCAAATGCCACGAATGACCAGCTCGATCTGCACACCATATCCGCTGGCCCTGTAAAGCGCATCGATAATATCTGGATCAATCAGCGAATTGCACTTCGCCCAGATCGTGGCCGGGCGGCCCGCCTGCGCATGGGCAATTTCCTGATCGATATGCTGCAACAGACGTTGTTTGAGGCTATAGGGAGAAACCGCCATGCGTTCGAGATCAACCGGCGTCGCATAACCCGTAATAAAATTGAACACGCGCGCCACATCGCGGGCAAGCACCGGGTCGGCGGTGAAATAGGACAGATCCGTATACACACGCGCCGTGATCGGGTGGTAATTGCCCGTTCCAATGTGGCAATAGCTGGCGAGCTGGCCAGCCTCGCGCCGCACCACCATCGACAGCTTGGCGTGTGTCTTCAACTCACGAAAGCCGAAAACGACTTGAACGCCAGCGCGCTCAAGGTCGCGCGCCCAGCGGATATTGGCTTCCTCGTCGAAGCGCGCCTTCAGCTCGACCAGAGCTGTCACCGATTTTCCGGCTTCTGCCGCCTCGGCCAGCGCGCGCACAATCGGACTGTTATTGGACGTCCGATAAAGCGTCTGTTTAATGGCGATGACATTGGGGTCCCGCGCCGCCTGTTGCAGAAACTGAACCACCACGTCAAACGATTCATACGGGTGATGAACAACGATATCCTTCTGCCGGATGGCAGCGAAACAATCGCCGCCGTGATCACTGATGCGTTCCGGAAAGCGCGGATTGAATGGGGTGAATTTCAGATCAGGTCGGTCGATAGCGACAATCTGGGACAATTCGCCCAACGCAAGCATGCCATCCACGGCAAACATTTCTTCAGGCGTTACATCGAGCTCTTCAGCCACGAAATGCTTGAGGGCATCCGGCATCGTCGCATCAATTTCCAGCCGGATCACCGATCCGCGGCGGCGCTGTTTAATGGCCGTCTCGAATTGCAGCACAAGATCTTCAGCCTCCTCTTCAACGAACAGGTCGCTGTCGCGGATGATGCGGAAACCGCCCAGGCCGTTCAATGCATAACCGGGGAACAGCCGGTGGACGAACATGGCCACGACATCATTCATGGCGATGAAGCGCGCGCCGCCGGTTTCCGCAAAATCCGGCAGCTTAACAAACCGGTCGAGCTTGTGCGGCACGCGGATCAACGCATTGAGCGAACGTCCGTCCGATTGCCGGTGCAGCATCGCCGCGAGCGTGAAACCGAGATTGGGGATGAACGGAAAGGGATGCGCGGGATCAATCGCCAGCGGAGTTAAAACGGGGAAAATATGATGCAGGAAATGTTCGGCCAGCCAATTCTGTTCATGGCGCGTGAGTTCATTGGCCTCGACCAGCACAATGCCAGCTTCCAGAATTAAATCCTTCAGGCTACGCCAGCATTGCTGTTGCTCGCTTGCCAGCGCCGCAACCACCACATTGATGCGCGCCAGCTGTTCCCCCGGCGTCAAACCGTCTTCAGACCGGAGATCAAGGCCATTGCGTACCTGGCTGCGAATGCCGGCGACACGCACCATGAAAAATTCGTCGAGATTGCTCGCTGAAATTGAAAGAAACCGCACACGCTCCAGCAA
>JBOFFO010000316.1:0-2633 GCA_051648665.1 Beijerinckiaceae bacterium
GCAATCGCCCCGCCAGCGAAGGTGCCGGCGATAAACGCCACCGATCCCCACAGCCGGATGCGCGCATAATCGAGCGCCGGCAGCCGCAGCACCTCACGGGAGACCGCCGCATCGATCATCGAACTCAACGGCCCGTGCAGCGCGTACATCGTCGCCATCAGCGCCGCCATTGGCATCAGGCCGGACACGCCGAGCATGGCGAACACCACCGCGCCCGCGGCGAGATTGGCCACGAGTGCGATGATGCGCAGCGCCACACCGGAATCGGCGACCCAGCCCATCAGCGGCGCAGCGAAAATGCGTACCGGCCCGCCAATCGCGAGCAGAAATCCAATCGCCGCCGCGTCGAACCCCTGTCCCCGCAGGAACAACGGAAAGAAAGGCCCGAACACGCCAATCGTGAAAAAGACGGCCGCAAAGGACAGTGCATAGCGCGCCGACAGGGACGCCGCCGCAAGCTGATCGGACTGCACGCCCGCGACGCCTGTTGGATTGGGAGCCATCGGCTGTAAAACTGCCTGCGAATTTCCGATTCGGCCACGGCTCCCGGCGCATAAGGCCCCGCTCATGACGAACGATCCCCAAACGCATGACGGCTTGGCAAAAAACGGCTTGGCAAAAGACGGCTTGGCAAAAGACGGCGCGGACCTGCCAGACTATGACGCGATTTTCGCCGCCGTGTCGGAAACGCCGCGCGGGCGCTGGTTTCTCGCCGAATATCAGCGCCGCAACCGCGCCGCCGACACCGCCACCGTGCTCGACCAGATTGCGCGGCTGGAGGCGATGGTGGTGCGCCACGATCCGGAACTGGCGCGGGCGCGCCTGTCCTCGGCGCTGGATGATCTGGCAACCATTCTGGCGCTGGCGCCCGATGGCAGCGGCGACAGCGCGTCAGCGGACGGCCTGACGGGAGAGATGGTGTCCAGCATTGCGCTCAGCCTCGGGCAGGCGGGCGAAGAAGCGCGCGAGGCGGTGCTCACGGCGCGCGGCGCCGTGCTTTCCCTGCGCGAGAATCCCACGGCGCTGCGCTTTTTCGATGCGCTCCAGCGGCAATTGAAAACCATCGATGCGCAGATGGCGGCGATGCAGCTCGCGTCGCGCCGCGTCGAGGCGCTGGCGCAGGTCATCACCGTGCTGCGTGAACGGCTGCGCACGCTGCTGCAGGACAACGCACCTGTAACCGATACCGCCCGCCCGCAGCATGGGCCGCAAGAGTCCAAGCAAGATATACGGCAAGAAATACCGCAAGAGACTTCGCAGGAGTCAAAGGACCGCGCAGCGGTGGAGGCGATATGGCCCGCCGCGCCGCAAGCCGAGCGGCGGGATGCGCCAGCGCTTTCGCCAAGCGCGCCGGAACCACGCGCTCCGGCTTTGCATCCGGTTTTTTCTGCCGTGCAAGAAACCCCTGCAACGCAGCCGGAACCCCGGCCTGAGGCTGCCGCGCCAGCGGAACCGGCCGCCCCGCTCCCCGCGTTTGAACAGGTCTGGCACATTCCCGCTGCCGCGCCGGAATCGCCGCTGCGCCATGTCGCCACGCTCATGCAGGACAGGGATGAGACTGATGCAGCCGACGATCCGCTCGTTGCGCTTCATGCGCAATCCGCGCCGCCTGCCCATGCAAGCCGCACGCTCGCCGATCTTGATCGGATGAGCTACACCGAACGGGCGGCGCTGTTCGCTTAAAATAACCACGTCTGGGAGATCGTCATGGACCTTGGGATCAAGGGGCGGAACGCCATTGTTTGCGCATCGAGCAAGGGCCTCGGCCGCGCCTGCGCGTTTGAACTGGCCGCCGCCGGCTGCACCGTTGTGATCAATGGCCGCAATCAGGATGTGCTGGAAAAAACCGCCGCCGACATCCGCGCCGCCACCGGCGCGACCGTGATCGCCGTGGCCGCCGATGTTTCGACCAAGGCCGGGCAGGACGCGCTGCTCGCCGCCGTGCCGCATGTCGATATTCTCATCAACAACAATGGCGGCCCGCCGCCGAAGGGATTTCGCGAATTGGACCGCCCGGCAATGGCCGAAGGCGTGGTGCAGAACATGATCACGCCGATCGAACTGATCCAGCGCGTCATTGACGGCATGGTCGAACGGAAATTCGGCCGCATCATCAACATCACCTCCGCGTCCGTGAAAATGCCGCTGACCGGCCTCGACCTCTCGTCGGGCGCGCGCGCGGGCCTGACCTCGTTCCTCGCCGGCCCGGCCCGCGAAGTCGCCCACGCCAATGTCACAATCAATCATGTGCTGCCCGGCATGTTCGACACCGACCGGCTGAAAGGCTCGACGGGCCGCATGGCGCAATTACGCGGCGTGACGCCGGAGGAAATGGCGGAGTCGCGCAAGAAGGAGGTGCCCGCCGGCCGCTTCGGGACGCCGGAGGAATTCGGCAAACTCTGCGCCTTCCTCGCCAGCGCCCATGCCGGCTATCTCACCGGGCAGAATTTCCTGATCGATGGCGGCCTGATGAAGGCGGCGTTCTGACGCCAGCCTGCACGGCAGAAGGCAGGGCGCCACACAAGGCGCCAGACAAGGCGCGTTCCGCGCATGCCGTGAACGCATGTGCGATTCCCGCCATGCCGGGTTGCGTCACCGGCGCGGGCATGGTGCGTTGAAGCCTCCATGCTTCG
>JBOFFO010000317.1:0-4639 GCA_051648665.1 Beijerinckiaceae bacterium
CATCAAGCATCGCGCGGTGCGTTGCAGGATCGACAAAGGCGCGGTCGTCATGCTGGCCGTGAATTTCCACCAGCGCTGCGCCAACCGCGCGCATCACCTGCGCACTGACCGGCTGGTCATTGATCGATGCACGCGTGCGCCCATCGGCAAACTGCACGCGCTTGGCGATCAGATCGCCGTCGATGACAAGATCATGGGCCGCTGCAACCGCGCGAGCGGGATGCTGGGCCGGCAGGTCGAACGCCGCTGTAATCTGCCCCTGTGCCTGCCCGTGGCGCACCAATGAGCCGTCCCCGCGCCCGCCGAGCGCCAGCGACAGGGCATCAAGCAGGATCGACTTGCCGGCGCCGGTTTCGCCGGTCAGCACAGCCAGCCCGTCCTCAAAGGCGAGGTCGAGCCGGTCAATCAGCACAATGTCACGGATGGCGAGTTGAACGAGCATGCAGGCGAACAGTCACAAATCCATACGGACCGGACGGCGCAAAGCCGGGGCTGCACGCTTCCGCCGCATCAAGGACTGAAGATGGATGATTCCGCCGCCAATGAAAATCACGCGGCAATCACCGGCGCCGAATTACTGGCCGACGACCACGCGCGTGAAACCACGGAACGCCCGGCTGATCCACGAGCCGGTATCCTCACGCGGCTCAAGCCCGCCCGATTGCAGCAGCGTGTAGGAATCCTTGTACCACGGGCTGTCCGGGAAATTGTGGCCCAGAACCGCCGCCGCCGTCTGCGCCTCGGAGGCGATGCCGAGCGCGTAATAGGATTCTGTCAGGCGCATCAGCGCCTCTTCCACATGCCGCGTCGTCTGATACTTCGCGACAACGTCACGGAAGCGGTTGATCGCCGCGGTATAGTTCCGGCGCTCCAGATAATAACGGCCCACCGTCATTTCCTTGCCGGCGAGCTGATCGCGCACCACACCCACCTTGAAACGGATGTCATTGGTGTATTCGGTCTTGGGATACCGCTGGAGGAACTGGGTCATCGTCTCCAGCGCCAGCACCGCCCGTTCCTGATCGCGTGAAACATCCGGGATCTGGCTATAGTAGGAATTGGCCATCAGATACGACACATAGGCCCCATCCGGGCTTTGCGGATGCAGTGTCAGATACCGCTTCGCCGCGACCACGGCATCATCATATTTGCCGCCTTCATAGTTCGAATAGACGACCATGAGCTGGGCCTTGCGCGCCCATTCCGAGCGCGGATGCTGCTTGTCAAGCGTCTCGAACTTGCGGGCCGCGCCTTCAAAATCATTGTCGCGCTGGCGGGCGAGACCCTCATTGTACAATTGCTCGGCTGGCGTAAACGCCACCGCTTCCGGCTTGTATTTCTCACTGCCATCGAACGGATTCAGCGCCGACAGGGATTCGCACCCGGCGAGACACAGCCCGACCAATGCAGCCAGGCTCGCCGCCCTGACGGCACGCAGGCGACCCTGAACCGGGACAAGAATCGGAGAGAAAGTCGAACGCATCACGGGCGCCTCGCTCGCGGCCTGGCAGGAATGGTCATGACAACCATCAGTCAAAAGATCGGGCGTGTTGTGCCGTTGAACGCCTGCAAGCGCAAGTCCGGCAGTGCCACACACCGCATGAAAAATGCGTGCGCGCCATCAGACACTTGTCCGACGGCGCGTCACAAATTCAACTCTGGCCGGCAAATGCGGCTGCTTCACGGCGCATCCCGCCGGACGCCCTCAGTTGCGGTCTGCTGCGAACGCGACGGCAGGCATGCCGGCGACATAATCAGGCGCAGCGGCGGCAGCGCGCGGCTGGGCCGCAAACTCACCGAACGCATAGGCCGACTGGTCGGCAAACAGCGCCTGCAGCACCATGAAATTCATCCGGTGCCCACCCTTGTAGGAGCGGAAAGCGCCAATCAGCGGTGCGCCGGCGAGCGCCAGATCGCCAATGGCGTCGAGCAGCTTGTGCCGCACGAATTCGTCGGCGAAGCGCAGGCCTTCCGGGTTCACCACCCGGTCGTCATCGATCGCCACTGTATTCTCGAGCGACGCGCCGAGCGCCAGATTCATCTTCCAGAGCTTTTCCACATCCTTCAGCATGCCGAAGGTGCGGGCGCGACTGATTTCCTTCACGAAGGCCTGCGGATCCAGCGTCAGCGTCCGGCGCTGGCGGCCGATGCAGGACACCGGGAAATCAATCTCGACATCCAGTGAAAAGCCCGTATCAGCCGGACGCAATTCGCAGAACGAGCCATTCTGCTCGACACGCACCGGCTTCAGAACCTTAATGAAACGGCGGGTCGGGTTCAGCGTGCTGATGCCAACCGCTTGAATCGCCTCGACGAATGGCCACGCGCTGCCATCGACAATCGGCACCTCCGGCCCATCCACCTCAACAAACACATTGTCGATGCCGAGGCCGGCCAGCGCCGCCATGAGATGTTCAATGGTGGAGACCGCGCCAGAAGACGGATCACCGATGACGGTGCAGAGTTCGGTCGCGCTGACGAACTTATGTTTGGCTTCGATCATCCGGTCGCGCCCGCCGGGCAAGCCGGTGCGCTGAAAGACAATCCCATGACCAGCTTCTGCCGGATGAAGAACCAGCCGGGCCGGTGCGCCTGAATGTACGCCCACGCCAACGACTTCCGCGCGCCCCTTGAGGGTCGTCTGCTTCGTTGCCACCATCAGTCCCTTCCGATTGTCACCCTGCCGGCTTTCTGCCGGATGGCGCTGTCGCATGAAATCAGCCTGCGATACGCTTTGCTGGGTGGGGCGCGCCTCCGTCCCCTTGGATGCGGCGCCCGGTTTGATGTGGCGGCAATGTAATCGCCGCACGCGCCATCACAAAATCACTGTTTCTAACGTTCTGTAACACAATCCGGGAATTCGATCACAATTCGATTTGTTAAAATTTTACATGCTTATCAAAAGGTTAAGGCCCGGACGGGTCCGGGCCTTGCACGCGATGGTCACAATCGGATTGCAGTGACGTTCAGTGAGCCTGCCGCCGCAGGAAGGCCGGGATTTCAAGCTGGTCTTCCTCGGAGGAACGATGCTGATTCGCCTGCGCCGCGGCCGGACGGCCCATCGCGTCGAGTTGACCGGACGCCGCACGCTGCGGCTGGACCGGGCGGCGGGCATAGTCGGCATGCACGGCGGACGGCGCAGCGGTCTGGGGCGGCGGCGGCGGGGCGGTGTGAGCCGCTTCTTCCTTGCGGCCAAGACCGACCGCCGCGAGGCGCTGCAGCAGCGTCATGCGCTTGGCTTCCGCCGAATGGGCGGGCGGCTGGGCCTGTCCTGCCTGCGCAGCCGCATACTGACGCTGGCCCGGCACAGGCATGTCGCTCACCTGCGGCATGCGCACCTGACGCACCACCGGCTCCGGCTGGCTCAGGCCATAGGCATGGGCAGCCACCGGCGCAGGCTGGATAACCGGGGCCTGCAACGGAACCGGAGCGGGCTGGGTGGGCACATAGGCCTGTGGCGGAACATGAGCAGGGGCGTAGTTCGCCTCCTGAACAGGGGCGCGTTCGTAGGTCTGGACAGCAGCCGGCGCGACCGTTGCCGGTTCCGGAATCATCACAGGCTGATGAATCGGCTGCGCGTCATACTGCGGCACAAATTCCGGCTCGGCATAAACCGGCGCCTGTGGCGCCTCCACGACCGGCTGCGGCGCCGGAGCGGCTTCAACGGCAACCGGAAGCTCGACCGGATTGGCGCGGCGGATGGTCATGCGCGCCGCTTCGGCCTGACGGGCAGCCTCAGCCTGACGGGCGCGGGCTTCATGGGCGATGCGCTCCGCCACTTCCGCCATCCGGCGTTCATGGGCCGACACGTCTTCCTGCGCCATCGCCGGCTTGTCGATGCCGGTGGCGACAACGGAGACGCGGATCGTGCCTTCGAGACTTTCGTCGCGCGTGGCGCCGAAAATCACATTGGCGTCGTCATCGACTTCCTGACGGATGCGGTTGGCCGCTTCATCAATTTCGTACAACGTCAGATCACGGCCGCCCGAGATCGAGATCAGCAGGCCGCGCGCGCCCTTCATTGAGGTTTCATCGAGCAGCGGGTTGGAAATGGCGGCTTCGGCAGCGGCCAGCGCCCGGCCATCGCCCGTGGCTTCACCGGTGCCCATCATCGCCTTGCCCATTTCGCGCATCACCGAACGGACATCGGCGAAATCGAGATTGATCAGACCTTCCTTCACCATGAGATCGGTGACGGAAGCGACACCGGAATAGAGCACCTGGTCGGCCAGCGCGAAGGCTTCGGCAAAGGTGGTCTTTTCGTTCGCGACGCGGAACAGGTTCTGGTTCGGAATTACGATCAGCGTATCGACATGCTTCTGCAATTCGCCGATGCCGGCTTCAGCGATGCGCATGCGGCGCGTGCCTTCAAACTGGAACGGCTTGGTGACGACGCCAACCGTGAGAATGCCGAGATCGCGCGCCGCGCGCGCCACCACGGGGGCCGCGCCCGTGCCGGTGCCGCCGCCCATGCCGCCGCAGATGAAAACCATATGCGCGCCCGCGAGCTGGTCGCGAATTTCGTCAATCACCTCTTCCGCCGACGCACGGCCGATTTCAGGCTGCGCACCCGCGCCAAGACCCTGCGTGACTTCCAGACCCATCTGGATGCGGCGCGTCGCCTTCGACATGGCGAGCG
>JBOFFO010000318.1:0-1709 GCA_051648665.1 Beijerinckiaceae bacterium
AATGACGGCGCCGCCGTCGCCAACCGGCGCCACGATTTCCACCGCGTAGCCGAGGCGTGCTCCGGCGGCCTGCAATGTGGCCGGCGAGCCGCCGCGCCGGTTGCCGTAGTGAAAATCATGACCGGCAATCACGGCGGAAACCGCCAGACGGCGATGCAGCAGATCATCCTCAAAAGCGCGCGCGTCGGTGCCGGCGAAGGCGCTGTCGAAAGTCATGACGATGACCAGATCGAGGCCGGTCACCGCGAGGAACTCTTCCTTCAGCGGCGGCGGGGTCAGCCGGAACGGCGGATCGTCGGGCCGGAACAGGCTGATGGGATGCGGCTCGAACGTCATGATGCCGGCGGGGCGGCCCATGCTCTTGGCCAGCGCGCGGGTCCGGGCAATCACGGCCTGATGGCCGCGATGAACGCCGTCGAAATTGCCGATGGCAAGCACGGGATGCGCCACAATGCCCGGCAGCGTTTCCGGGTCGTGCAGGATGAGCGCCGCGCGCGCGCGTTGCGACATCAGGCCGCCGGCGCTTTTGCTGCGGGTTGGGCTGGCGCCTGCGCCGGTTCCCGGCCCGGCAGCTTGGCTGGCGGCACCGACACCCAGGCCGTGCCGCTGAGAACCTGCACCGCATCGACCCAGCATTCACATTGCAGGCGGGCGCGGCGCTTCTCGGGAATCAGCTCCGCGACTTCCACCGATGCCTCCACCACATCGCCGATCTTGACCGGCGCCTTGAACTCGAAAGTCTGCGACAAATAGACCGCACCTGCGCCCGGCAGCCGCGTGCCGATCAGCGCGGAAATCAGGCTCCCGGTGAACATGCCGTGGGCGATTCGCTGGCCGAAACGGGTCTTGGCCGCGTAGTGATCAGACAGATGGACAGGATTGCCGTCGCCGGAAACCTCGGCAAAACGGGTCACATCATGCGCCATGACGGTGCGCAGCAGCGTTGCCCGCTGGCCCAGCGCCAGTTCCTCAAAGGACAGGGCGACAATCGCCATGCGTTCTCTCCACGTTCGGCCCTGCCTTCTAGTGCAACCGCCAACCGCTGCAACCGGCAACCAAATGGTAATGGCCCGTAAGCTAGTATGTCCGGCGAAGTTGGGGAAACCCGACAAATTGACAATGATGCCCCCCAAAGGCGGCCCACGACAAGAAGGTAATCCGACAATGGCGATCAACCCCGGCATGCCGATCCTGATCGTTGACGACTATTCGACGATGATCCGCATCATCCGCAACCTATTGAAACAATTAGGGTTTGAAGATGTGGATGATGCCAATGACGGCCAGTCCGCCCTCGCCAAGATGAAACAGCGCCGCTACGGCCTCGTCATCTCGGACTGGAACATGGAGCCGATGACAGGCTACGAGCTGCTGCGGCAGGTGCGCAGCGATTTCGACATGCGCGACACCCCGTTCATCATGGTCACCGCAGAATCCAAGACAGAAAATGTCATCGCGGCCAAAAAGGCGGGGGTAAACAATTATATCGTCAAGCCGTTCAACGCCCAGACCCTGAAGCTGAAGATCGAAGCCGCCTGCGCGACGGCGTGACCCCTGGCGATGTCATCTCCGGCCCTTGCTCAGCCTTTGTCTGCAGCTCCAAAAGCATCTGACTCCTATAGAATGGTGCGCGCGCAGATCGCCGATGACATGGCGGAAATCCGCGCCCGGATGGCGGCCATCATCGCGACAACCGACGATGCCGCCTC
>JBOFFO010000319.1:0-1777 GCA_051648665.1 Beijerinckiaceae bacterium
GATCTTGACCTTGGTTTTTTCCTCGAACTTCTTGATGGCGGCGAACAGGGCGTCGTCTTCCGCCTTGTAGAAGCCCTTCACCCACCAGACGTTCAGCACTTCCTGGGCGCGCGCCGCGCCGGAAAATACAACCGTCATCGCCGTCGCCGCCGCAAGGGCGAGCGCACGTTTCGTCATTGTCATCGTCGATTTCCTTTTAGGGTTTCCCACTTTCGCAATGTCCTTTCCGGGCATTGCTTCAGCACCCACCTAACGACAAAACAACGGGAAAGAAAAGCCCGGTATGGTGGCCGGGGAAGGTTTGGCGAAAAAATGCTCAGGAAACCGCGTGACAGGGCTGCGGCCGTGCCGGGCCTGGTGGATACTTTCAGGGAGAAACGTGTGTGGGGGCGGGAGCACGGATGAGCGATTACATATTCGAGGCCGCACATATCACTGGCTATGCGGTGCGGCTGTTCCGGCAGGCGGGCTGGAAGGAGCGCGATGCCGATATGGCTGCGCATCATCTCATCACCGCGGATCTCTCGGGCCACCCCTCGCACGGCATGGGCATGCTGCCAGTCTATGTCACGGCGATGCAGGCGGGGCACCTGACGCCAGCGAATCAGCCGGTGGAGACGCTGCGCAGCGGCGGCTTTCTCGTCATCCGGGGCCATAGCGCGCTGGGTCAGGTGGCGGCGGCGGATGCCACGGAGGCGGGCGTCGGGCTGGCGCGCGATCACGGCATGGCGCTGGTCAACCTGATCGAGGCTTTTCACATCGGCCGGATCGGCCATTACGCGGAAATGGCGGCGGCGGCGGGTCTGATCGGCCTGTTCTGGGTGAATGTATCCGGTTCCGAGCCGATTGTGGTGCCGTGGGGCGGGCGGGAGGCGCGCTATTCCACCAACCCGCATGCCATCGGCATTCCGCGCGCTGGCGGGCAGCCGTTTCTGCTCGATTTCGCCACCAGCCAGATCGCCCATGGCAAGACGCGGGTGGCGCATCTGGCCGGCAAGAAACTAGCGCCGGGGCTGGTCGTGGATCATCGCGGCTTGCCGACCGACGATCCCGGCGTGATGTGGACGGAGCCGTTGGGCGGGCTGGCGCCCATGGGACTGCACAAGGGCTATGGCATGGCGCTGGCGGCGGAGCTTCTGTCCTCCATCCTTGGCGGGGGCAACACCATTGCGGATTCGCGCCGGCGCGGCCTGATCAACAATTCCATGCTCGCCATCCTGATCGATCCGGCACGTTTTTCGGAGGTGGCCGGGGACTGGCAGGCGCGGGCCGAACGCTATCTCGCATGGGTAACGTCGGCGGCGCCGGTGGAAGGGGTGGACCGGGTGCGCGTGCCCGGCGATCCGGAGTTCGAGGCGCGGGCGCAGGCGGACGGGATGGTGCGTTATCCCAAAGGAAACTGGGAGGCCATTGCCGATGCCGGTGCGCGCATCGGCCTGCCGGGGGACGCCATCCCGCGAGCGCGCGCAGAGGTGAAGTGAGGCGGTTCGCAAGGGCGGTGCAGGCTGCTAACAACGGGCTGACGTTGAAAGCATGAGCGGCAGGTTGCGACCGGTGATGAGTGAGCAGGCCCGGGACGGGCGGATTTTCGATCTCTTTGTGATTGGTGGCGGCATCAATGGCTGCGGCATTGCGCGGGACGGGGCCGGGCGCGGCTTGTCCGTGATGCTGGCAGAGCAGGACGATCTGGCGCGTGGCACATCGTCAGCGTCCACCAAACTCATTCATGGCGGCCTGCGCTATCTCGAACATTATAAATTCCGTCTCGTGCGTGAGG
>JBOFFO010000320.1:0-6091 GCA_051648665.1 Beijerinckiaceae bacterium
GGGAGGGAGAGTCGCCGCTCTGCCGGGGCAGGTCAAGCCAATCTTTGTTGCGTTGCAGCAAGATATGGCACGGAGCGCCGGTTCTGACGCCTCAGTGTTCGCCGCTGATCTTGTCCGTCCAGGCCATCAGGATGCCGGATGTCACGAACACCACATGGATAACCACCGACCAGATCAGCTCGCGGTCATCGTACGATTTCACTTTCATGAACGCGGCAAGCAGCTTGATGGCGGAGATGGCGACGATGGACGACAGCAGCTTCAGCTTGAGGCCGGAAAAATCGATCTTGCCCATCCATTCCGGCCAGTCCTTGTGATCGGCTTCGTCGATTTTCGAGACGAAATTCTCATAGCCGGAAAAGATGACGATGATGACGAGCGAACCCATCAGCGTCAGGTCAATCAGGCTCAGCGCTTCGAGGATGACATCGGCTTCCGTCGCGCCCGGTGCGATCTTGATGAAATGCACCAGCATTTGCAGCATTTTCACCAGCAGCACGGCCAGCACGACGACGAGAGCCAGATAGAACGGCGCCAGCAACCAGCGGCTGTTAAACAGAACGGTCTCGATATAATACTCTACGCGCGGGCGGTCGCTGACGCGCCTCGGACCGCGCGGATCATCATTCAATGCCGATGGTTTCGGATCGCTGGCCATCATCTCTCCCTCATGGGCTGGCGTGATGGCATGCCTTGGCCACCGGTGACAAGCGTCTGAACATGGCGCCGGGCTATGATGCCATGCGATGACACATCAATCATTGGCGTCCGCGTGCCAGTGCCCTAGTTTGCCTGAATGGCCGCCTCCGATCATTCCCCGAACCCGACCGTCACCGGATTGATGCTCGCTGCCGCTGCAGCGCTGGCGTTGATCGTCGCCAATTCCCCGCTCGGCGGCTGGTATCAGCGGCTGCTCGATACACCGGCCGTTTTCAGCATCGGCGCCTTCATCATCGACAAGCCGCTGCTGCTCTGGATCAATGACGGGCTGATGGCGATTTTCTTCGTCCTCGTCGGGCTGGAGATCAAACGCGAACTCTATGTCGGCGAACTCGCCGGCTGGGACCGCGCAGCGCTGCCAGTGATTGCAGCGATCGGCGGCTTTGCAACGCCGGCTTTGATTTACACCGCGCTGAATTTCGGCAACCCGGAAGCCATCAAGGCCTGGGCTGTGCCCACGGCGACCGATATTGCCTTTGTTGTCGGCATTGTCGCCTTGCTGGGCAAAGCCGTGCCGCTCTCGCTGCGCGCCTTCGTCGTGGCGCTGGCGATCATTGACGATCTGCTCGCGATCATCGTCATCGCCCTGTTTTACACGGACAAGCTCTCGCTTTCATCCCTGCTGATCGCTGGCGTCTGTCTGGCGGGGTTGATCGCCCTCAATCGTCTGCGTGTCCGCCGCCTCGCGCCATATATTTTAATCGGCGTCATCATGTGGGCCGCCGTGCTGAAATCTGGCGTGCATGCAACGCTGGCGGGGGTCGCGCTGGCGCTGACGATTCCACTTGAGCGCGATGATGGCCATTCCATGCTCGAGAATTTTGAGCATGCGCTCGCGCCCTATGTCGGCTTTCTCATTGTGCCGATATTCGCTTTCGCCAATGCCGGTGTGCCTCTGAAGGGACTGACTTTGGCGACGTTCACCAATCCGGTAACGCTGGGCATCATTCTTGGACTGGTGGCCGGAAAATTCATCGGCGTCACGGGAGCGACATGGCTGGCGGTCAAATCTGGCATCACCAACAAACCGGAAGGCGCAGGTTGGCAGCAGATCATCGGCGTCGCATTTCTGACCGGCATTGGTTTCACCATGAGCCTGTTTATCGGCGCGCTGGCACTGCCGGACGAAGACAAGCAGGTGCTCATCCGGATCGGCGTCATGACCGGGTCGCTCATTGCCGGATTGATCGGAACTGCAATTTTGCTCGCTGGCCGTAACCGCGCCGCGTGAGGCGCGCCTTGGCGCCTCTCAGGCGCGCGGCGCGAAACCTATCATCGGTGCTGGCGGCCGCCCGATCCACAGCAAGGCAAAGCCGAGCGCAAACAGCACCAGACAGGCGGGCAAGCTGAAAAAAGGCTGGAACAGCCATTGCCACAGCAACGGATGCGCGCCTTGCTCCACCGCCGGCTGCAGCCGCCCAAACCGCGGGCCAAAAACCTGCCCGGCAACAGTGCTGAGCGGCAAAAGCTCAACCTGTCCGGTGCCAAGCCAGCGCGCACCATCGATGACCGCCACAACGAACCCGCTGGCGACCAGCAGCAAACCGGCGAAGCGCAGAATACGGCGGATCATGAGATCAGAATACGACGCATGGGTGGACGATCAAGACGGAAGAGGTCGATCAAATACGAACCAGCGCGATTCCATTTTTGAATCACGCAGAGCCTGAAAACACAAAGGCCGGCATGACGCCGGCCTCTGAAACGGTATCAAAACAGATTTACTCCGCCGCGTCGGCTGACGGCAATTCACCCGCCGGCTGATCATTACCCTGCTGTTGCAGGATGAGATCGTCGCGGCGCGTGGCCACTTCGCGCAGGCGCGAAACCATGCCGCCTGTGCCTGCCGGGATGAGCCGGCCGACGATGACATTCTCCTTCAGCCCTTCCAGCGTATCGACCTTGCCATTGACCGCTGCTTCCGTGAGGACGCGCGTGGTTTCCTGGAAGGACGCGGCTGAAATAAAGGAGCGCGTCTGGAGCGAAGCCTTGGTGATGCCGAGCAGCACCGGCACGCCCTTGGCGGGATGCTTGCCTTCCGCCTTCAGCTTTTCGTTGATCGCCTCAAATTCGAGACGGTCCACATGCTCGCTGGTCAGCAGATCGGAATCACCCTGATCCGTCACTTCAATCTTCTGCAGCATCTGCCGGACAATCACTTCGATGTGCTTGTCGTTGATGCTCACACCTTGCAGGCGATAGACCTCCTGAATTTCATTGACGAGGTAAGCGGCCAGCTCCTCCACGCCCTTGATCGCCAGAATGTCGTGCGGCGCCGGGTTGCCGTCGAGGATGTAATCCCCGATTTCGACCATATCGCCATCCTGCAGATGGATGTGCTTGCCCTTCGGGATCAGATATTCGACCTGCTCCGAACCATCGCTCGGCTCCAGCGTCAGGCGGCGCTTGTTTTTATAATCGCGGCCGAAGCGGATGGTGCCGGATTTTTCCGCAATAATCGCCGCATCCTTTGGACGGCGCGCTTCAAACAGCTCGGCAACACGCGGCAGACCGCCGGTGATGTCGCGCGTCTTGGCGCTCTCCATGGGAATACGCGCCAGCACGTCGCCGGCTTTCACCGTCGCGCCCGGATCGACGGACACGATGCCATCGGGCGGCAACAGGTAACGTGCATCGCCGCCACGGGCGAGCTTGCCGACCTTGCCGGCCTTGTCCTGCACCACAATGGCCGGCTTGAGATCGACTGTGCGGGCAGACCCGCGCCAGTCCATCACAACGCGCTTGGCGATGCCGGTCGCTTCGTCGGTCGTTTCCTGCATCGACTGTCCGTCGATCAGATCCTCATAGCCAATCTTGCCATCGATTTCGGTGATAATCGGGCGGGTGTAAGGATCCCACTCGACAATGCGCTGGCCGCGCTTGACCTTGTCACCCTCATCGACGCGCAGCTTCGCGCCGTACTGGATGCGGTGCGTGGCCCGCTCCGTCCCGTCCGGCCCGACAATGACAATCGACATGTTGCGGCTGAGCGCCACGAGATCGCCATCGGAATTTCGTGCGGCAGCCCGGTTCTTGATTTTCACGGTGCCTTCGAAATTCGTATCGAGCGAAGACTGCTCATTGATCTGCGCCGCGCCACCGATGTGGAACGTGCGCATGGTCAACTGCGTGCCCGGCTCGCCGATCGACTGCGCCGCAATAACGCCCACCGCCTCGCCGAGATTGACCGGTGTGCCGCGCGCCAGATCGCGCCCGTAGCAGGTGCCACAGACGCCGTTCTTGCTTTCGCAGGTCAGCACCGAGCGGATTTTCACTTCCTGAATGCCCGCAGCGGTAATGCCTTCGATGTGCTTTTCTTCAATCATCGTGCCAGCGGCGACGATGACCTTGCCATCCGGATCGACGAGATCCTCGGCTGCCGTGCGGCCAAGGATACGCACCGCCAGCGACGCGACGATCTGGCCGGCATCGACGATGGCGCGCATGCGGATGCCGCCGGTCGAGCCGCAATCATATTCCGAAATGATCGCGTCCTGCGCCACGTCCACGAGACGGCGTGTGAGGTAACCGGAGTTCGCGGTTTTCAACGCGGTATCGGCGAGACCCTTGCGGGCGCCGTGGGTCGAGTTGAAATATTCGAGAACGTCGAGGCCTTCCTTGAAGTTGGAAATGATCGGCGACTCGATGATTTCACCCGACGGCTTGGCCATCAGGCCGCGCATCGCAGCGAGCTGCTTCATCTGCGTCGGCGAACCGCGCGCGCCGGAGTGGCTCATCATGTAGATGGAGTTCACCGGCTTGTCGCGGCCGTTCTCATCCTTCTTCACCGAGGAGATGCGGCTCATCATTTCCGCCGCAAGGCGGTCCGAGCACTTCGCCCAGGCATCGACAACCTTGTTGTACTTCTCGCCCTGCGTGATCAGACCATCCTGATACTGCTGCTCGTAATCCTTCACGAGCGTGCGAGTCTCATCAACAATCGACCATTTGTTTTCCGGAATCACCATGTCGTCCTTGCCGAACGAAATGCCGGCCTGGAACGCATGGCGGAAGCCGAGCGACATGATGCGGTCGCAGAAAATCACCGACTCCTTCTGACCGCAATTGCGGTAGACGGTGTCGATCATCGTCGAAATCTCTTTTTTCGTCATAAGCCGGTTGGCGGTTTCAAACGGCACCTTCGGATCACGCGGCAGGAGTTCGGCGAGCATCGCCCGGCCCGGCGTCGTTTCGACGATCCGGGATTCCGCCTTGCCATTGGCATCGACACCCTTCCAGCGATACTTGATCTTGGTGTGCAGCGTGACGCGCTTGGCGAACAGCGCGTGCTCGATCTCGCCCAGATCGGCGAACACCATGCCCTGGCCCGGCTCACCATCGCTCATGATGGTGAGATAATAGAGCCCGAGCACGATATCCTGCGACGGCACAATGATCGGCGCGCCGTTGGCAGGATGCAGGATGTTGTTGGTGGACATCATCAGCACGCGCGCTTCAAGCTGCGCTTCCAGCGACAGCGGCACGTGCACGGCCATCTGGTCGCCGTCGAAATCCGCATTGAACGCGGCACAGACGAGCGGATGCAGCTGGATGGCCTTGCCTTCGATCAGAATTGGCTCGAACGCCTGAATGCCGAGACGGTGCAGGGTCGGCGCGCGGTTCAGCATCACCGGATGTTCGCGGATCACCTCATCGAGGATATCCCACACCTCCGGCTTTTCCTTCTCCACCAGCTTTTTCGCCTGCTTCACGGTCGAGGAATAACCGCGCGCATCGAGCTTGGAGTAGATGAAGGGCTTGAACAGTTCGAGCGCCATCTTCTTCGGCAGGCCGCATTGATGCAGCTTCAGTTCCGGGCCGACGACGATGACCGAACGGCCGGAATAATCGACGCGCTTGCCGAGCAGGTTCTGCCGGAAGCGGCCCTGCTTGCCTTTCAGCATGTCCGACAGCGATTTGAGCGGCCGCTTGTTGGCACCGGTGATGACGCGTCCGCGGCGGCCATTGTCAAACAGCGCGTCAACGGCTTCCTGCAGCATACGCTTTTCGTTGCGGATGATGATGTCCGGCGCGCGCAATTCGATTAGCCGCTTCAGACGGTTGTTGCGGTTGATGACGCGGCGAGAGAGATCGTTCAGGTCCGACGTCGCGAAACGGCCGCCATCGAGCGGCACGAGCGGACGCAGATCCGGCGGGATTACCGGCACAACGGTGAGGATCATCCATTCCGGCTTGTTGCCGGACTCGCGGAACGCGTCGATAATCTTCAGGCGCTTGGCGAGTTTCTTCGGCTTCAATTCACCCGTCGCAACCGCAAGTTCGGCGCGCAGCTGCGTCGAAATCTGGTCAAGGTCCATGCCGCGCAGCATGTCGCGGATCGCCTCCGCGCCAATTTTCGCGGTGAACGAAT
>JBOFFO010000321.1:0-6294 GCA_051648665.1 Beijerinckiaceae bacterium
AGCAACGGTTGCAACCGAGCACGAATCTACAGGCCGTTCCCCGGCAGTTTTATGACACTTCGCCGGCGCAGACCAATGGCGCTACGACGTCTTTACCCGGCTCGCAAAAATTCCTGATCCGGTTCAATCGCCGGCGCCCGCCGCAGCCAGTTGCCGATCATGCGCGCCAGCGCATCCGGCGCCATGGGCTTGATCAGAAAATCATCAAAGCCGGATGCAAGGCAGGCTTCGCGGTCTTCCGGAAAAGCGCTCGCCGTTACCGCTGCAATGGGTGTGCGCGGCAAACCGCGTGCCTGTTCCAGCGCGCGCACCAGCCGCACCAGATCATCGCCATTGCGGCCGGGCATGCGCAGGTCGAACAGCCCACCGGCAAAGGGCGGCGTCTTGCCGTCACTGGCGTCCTCGAAAAGCCGCAGCGCCTCATTGCCGTCCTTGGCCCAGACCACGCGCAGATTCAGCCGTTCGATCTGTTTGATGGCGAGCAGCGCGTTGATCTCATTGTCTTCAGCCAAAAGAATCTGCGGCGCATCGAAGTCCGGCTCGCGCATCGCATGGGCAGGTGCAATACTCAGCGGACGCATGGTCATTTCATCGGCGAGGCGGCTGATCAGCGAGGCGGCGCGCACCGGCTTCATCAACCAGCCATCGAAATGCGAAAGCCCGTCACTTTCGGCGTAGCGCCGTTCATAGGATGACATGAGCACGATCGATTCATGAGCGCCGCAGGCTTTCGCCTGTCTTGCAAAGGCGCGTGCGTCTTCGCCGAAAGCCATGTCGATCAGCACCACATCCGGGTGGAAGGGTTTCAATAGCCGGTAGGCATCGTGAATGGTGTGGGCGCGTTCCGCCACCGCCTGCGCTTCGGCCAGCGCCTGCGCCAGATGCGGCGCGCTGAATGGCGTCTGCGAAACGATCAGAACGCGCTGTCCCGCCAGCGGGAAGGTGCGCGGTGCAGCTGCATCGTCCACAGCCTGCAAGGGCAGCACCGCTGTGAAGATTGCGCCTTCGCCTTCGCGGCTGTCCACGGCCAGGGTGCCGCCGGCACGGGTGACGATGCGGCGCGCAATGGCGAGACCCAGCCCGGTGCCTTCACCCGGATGGCTGCCGGAGCCATCGACCTGCTCAAATTCAGCGAAAATCACATCACGTTTCGCAGCGGGAATGCCCGGTCCGGTATCGGTGACGGCAAGCACGATGGCGCCTGTCTCATTCAGCGTGGCGCTGATGCCGACGCCGCCCTTCATCGTGAATTTGATCGCATTGCCGGCGAGATTGAGCAGCACCTGCCGCAGCCGCGCCGCATCACCGCGCCATTTCAAACGCCGCACCGGCGACGCAATGAAAGCCGAAATATCGAGCGCCTTCGCCTGTGCGCGTGGCGCCAGTAATTCCACCACGCCTTCAACCAGCGCCGTGAAATCGAATGGCTCGTCTTTCAAATCAAAACGGCCGGATTCAATTTTGGAAAAATCGAGAATATCGTCGATCAGTTCGAGCAGCGTTTCACCGGATGCGTGAATGGCGTTGACGTAACTGGCCTGTTCCGGTGTGAGCGTCGATTCTTTCAACAGCGCGGCCATGCCGAGCACGCCATTGAGCGGCGTGCGGATTTCGTGGCTCACCGTGGCGAGAAAGCGTGATTTCGCCGCGTTTGCCGCTTCGGCGCGCAGGCGGGCATGGGTTAGTTCCGCAGCGCTTTCCGGCTCAGCCCGGCGCGCCAGCATTTGCGTCAATCGCTCGGCCTGCGCTTCCGCATCAAGCGCGCGTTTTTCCAGCGTGAAATGATCGCGCAGCAGCAGGAAGATCGTGATGGCGAGAATGGCCATCACCGCAAGCAAGCCGAACATCAGCGCGCCGGCATAGCCCGTCGCGACCGCCATTGAAGCCTCCGTGACCCTTGTGTTCTTGTTGCCGGCCACCTTGCCCCGGATGCGTTGACAGGATGTGACTCCCGGGCACGAAACACCGGGCTTTTCCGTGGCAGGGTTGCGGAAGCCTTAAGTCCGCAGTGTCCACCGCAGCTTTCGGGTGGCCTGCGCGGACAGGACGGCTAGAGTCGGTGCAACAGTGAGGATCGCCGCCATGCTCCAGATCGCCGTTCCCGATGCCGCCGCAGCTGAACCCGTGCCGGCGCAGACGCTCGCCGACTATGACCGGGTGCGCCGGATCATCGCTTTCCTCACCGCCCGCGCTCACCGCCAGCCGACGCTGCCGGAGGTGGCTGCCCATGTCGCCCTATCCGAAAGCCATGTCCACGCCCTGTTCCGGCGCTGGGCCGGGTTGACGCCGAAGGCATTTCTGGCGGCCGTGACGCTCGACCATGCCAAGCGCCTGTTGCAGCAGGAGGCCAGCCTGCTCGATGCGGCGCTGGAGACCGGCCTGTCCGGCCCGTCCCGGCTGCATGACCTGTTTGTCACCCATGAGGCGATGTCGCCGGGTGAATGGAAGACCGGCGGCGCGGGGCTGACCCTGCGCTACGGGTTCCATGCCTCGCCGTTCGGTGAAGCGCTGGCCGTGATCACCGGGCGCGGACTGGCTGGCCTCGGCTGGGTGGATGACAAAGCAGGGCCGGGCCGCGCCGGGGGAGATGGCAAACCGGCGGGCGGACGCGACGGCGCACTGGCGGACATGATCCGGCGCTGGCCGCGCGCGCTGTTCGTGCCGGATCAGGACGCGACCGCGCCCTATGTCCGGCGCGCCTTCGATCCGGCACAATGGCGGGCGGACCGGCCGCTGCGCGTGGTGCTGATCGGCTCTGATTTCGAGGTCCGGGTCTGGGAGACGTTGATTGGCATTCCCGTCGGCCGCGCCACCACCTACTCCGATGTCGCGGCCTGCATCGGCAAGCCGAAAGCGGCGCGCGCCGTGGGCGCAGCGGTGGGCCGCAACCCGCTTTCCTTCGTCGTGCCCTGCCACCGCGTGCTGGGAAAATCCGGCAGCCTCACCGGCTATCACTGGGGCATCACCCGCAAGCAGGCGATTCTGGGCTGGGAGGCGGGGCGGACAGCCGCGTGAGGCTGTCCGCAATCTGCGCTATCAGGCCGCGATGTCGGTAAAGCGCGGCTGTTTGAGCAGTTCGACCACTTCATCGATCTCTTCGTCATGTTCGGCGATGAAGCCCTGTGCCATGTCTTCCAGCGCGCCCATATCCTCGCGGCTGCCTTCGTCGAGAAAGGCGAGCGTTTGCGGAATCGATGGCTGCCAGCGGAAATAGGCGAGCTTGTCACCGGCGAGGCTGCGCAATGCCATGTCGGTTGCATCGCTGGCGCCGTCGAAAATCGAATTGAGCAATTCGCCACCATCGACAATCCAGTCGATAAATCCGCCGCTCTTGACCTTGGAAGCGACCGGCGCCGAGAAATGGCCGGTTCCCAGCGAAAGGACAAATTTGTCCTGGCCACGGCTCGTATCGTTCTCGTCAAGGTAGGCCAGAATGGTGGGATTGCCGACGCCAGCATTGCCGCCATCAACGAGCTGGTAATTGTCGCCCGTCCCCGTGTTGGTGACCAGCAGGCCGGCTGGCGGCGGCATTTCAACGGGCAGAGCCGGATTTCTGAACACGGTATAGGGTGCGAAAAACGGCACCGCGGCCGATGAGGCGGTGGCCGCCTGCCACATCTGGAAATTGCGATAGTTGCGTGTGCCGGGAATCGATGAGCTGCGTGACCCCAGAATTTCCACGGTGCGGCTGCCAATATCATAGGCATAGACAAAGGCCTCGCACAGCGCTTCCTCAAGCCGGGTGTCGCCGAGTTTGCGATAGAGTTCACCCGACAATTTCGTGATGCTGTGGAGCGGGTGCGTCAGGTCATGGATAATTTCGCCGGCGATTCTGCCGATCTTGACCACATTGTCGATGAAGGAGGGTGGCAGCGCCACGCCAAGCAGTGCGTTGCCGGTGTTGGTGAGACGCTTGATCTCTTCCAGTTTCCCGACCGTGCGATCCTGAAAACTGCCGCGCGAAAAAACCACTTCGCCCAATGTGCGGTAAATCTCGACAATATCCTTGGCGTGGTAGCGCGGCCGGGTTGATCCGCGCTCCTTCGGCACAGTCAGGCCGCAAGTCAGGATCGAGCCGGTCGATGTTCCGCAAATGCGGTCAAACATTTCATGGATACGCTTGCCGCTACGCCTTTCCATTTCTTTCAGAATGACCGCGGGAATCATGCCGCGCGCACCGCCGCCATCGATTGAGAGGATGCGGTACGTCCGTTTCAGCCGCAGCGGTTCGCCCTTCGGAATCATGTGAATGCTGTGGCCGAAGACGCGGGTCTGCAGTGGGCCGGTGTCAGGTTTTTTCGGCGTGCCGGCGCTGCCGGGAAACGTGCCGGGCGGCAGCGGCGCCGATGCGGATTTGGGCGAGGCAACAGGTTTGAGGGAAGAAGCCGGTTTTGCATTGGCCTTGGTCGGCGCTTTGGCGGCGGCAGAAATTTTCTTTGTTCCGCCTGAAGGTGGTGCAGGGCGCTTGGCCATGGGTGTCTCCTGAAAAATGGATTTTGAAAAACAGATGCTGCACCAGAAAGGCGCAACCGCAGTCCAGCAGACCGCCACGTTTCATCCTGTGTGCTGGCGCACCGACAATCCTGTTTCAGGCGCAATTGGTGCAGCGGGGCCAAAACACCAAACCCGTACCCTTGCTCTTGCCTTTGCTCTTACCCTTGTCCTTGCGCTTGCTCTGCTGGCCGCGTCAGACCTTCAGCAGCGGGCGCTTGCCCTTGCCCACGGTCCCTGTCACCTAGGCCGCATGCTCCACACGCTCACCCTGATCCTCGATTATGCCGGCGTCGCCGTCTTTGCCGTGTCCGGCGCGCTCGCCGCATCGCGTAAGCAGATGGACATGATCGGCTTTGTCTTTCTGGCCGTGGTCACCGGCATCGGCGGCGGCACCATCCGGGATGTGACGCTGGGCCTATATCCCGTGTTCTGGGTGAAGGAGCCGGTCTATCTCCTGATCTGCATCGCCAGTGCTGTTGCGGTGTTCTTCACGGCCCATATCGTCTGGTCGCGCCTGCGGGTGCTGATTTGGCTCGATGCGGTGGGGCTGGCGCTGTTCTGCGTGATGGGGGCGGAGCGGGCGGCATTGCACGGGCCGGTCGTTGCTGCCGCGATGGGTGTCATCACCGGGGTGGCCGGCGGCATCATCCGCGATGTCCTCGCCCACGAGGAATCGATCATCCTGCGCCGGGAGATCTATGCCACCGCCGCTCTGCTCGGCGCGGCGGTTTTTCTTGGCGCATCCCTGCTGCTCCCGCGCGATTTTGCGTTCCTGCTCGGCTTTGCCGCCGCCTTCGCCCTGCGGGCGTTGGCGCTGGTGCGCGGCTGGTCGCTGCCGCCATTCCGGGCAAGGGCCGGACGCCGCCCCGATGAGGTGGGGCTTTGACGTGACCGGCCCGGTTTTTCTTTGCCTGAGGATAGCCGGGCAAGAATTTGGCGCGATTCAGCCTTTTCACGCTCTTGTGACCCCCAAAACCCGTCCCTATATCGCCTCCATCCAATGAAGCGCGCTGCTTCGGGGCGCGCGCGGGCCTGCTTCAAGGCCCGTTTCCACCCGCCAGCTTGATAGGGGCCAATTATGGGTAAAGTCATCGGCATCGACCTCGGCACGACCAACTCCTGCGTCGCCGTTATGGAAGGGTCCACGCCCAGGGTGATCGAGAATGCGGAAGGCGCGCGCACCACGCCGTCGATCGTGGCGTTTACGGATGAGGGCGAGCGCCTCGTCGGCCAGCCGGCCAAGCGCCAGGCGGTGACGAACCCGGAGCGCACCTTCTTCGCGATCAAGCGTCTCATCGGCCGCACCTATGACGACCCGATGACCCAGAAGGACAAGGGTCTGGTCCCCTACGAAATTGCCCGTGGCGGCAATGGCGATGCCTGGGTCAAGGCGGACGGCAAGACCTATTCGCCCAGCCAAATCTCCGCCTTCACGCTCCAGAAGATGAAGGAGACGGCGGAAGCCCATCTTGGCCAGACCGTCACGCAAGCCGTCATCACCGTGCCGGCCTATTTCAACGACGCCCAGCGTCAGGCCACCAAGGACGCCGGCAAGATCGCCGGTCTTGAGGTGCTGCGCATCATCAACGAGCCGACGGCGGCGGCGCTGGCCTACGGTCTCGACAAGAAAGCGGCTGGCACCATCGCGGTGTACGACCTCGGCGGCGGCACCTTCGACGTGTCGATCCTCGAAATTGGCGATGGCGTGTTCGAGGTGAAGTCGACGAACGGTGATACGTTCCTCGGCGGCGAGGATTTCGACATGCGCCTCGTCGAATATCTCGCGGACGAGTTCAAGAA
>JBOFFO010000322.1:0-10389 GCA_051648665.1 Beijerinckiaceae bacterium
GGCCATCGGTGAAAAACTTGGATTGCCCGTGAAGGAGCTGGGGTGATGGCGACTGAACTGCGCTATGGCCTCATTGGCTCTGGCATGATGGGGCGGGAGCATATCCGCAACCTTGCACTCATTCCCGGATCGCGCGTCACGGCCTATAGCGATCCCGTTGCGGCGTCCCGGCATGAAACAGGTGCGCTTGTTGGCGATCACGCCAAAGCGTTCAGCGATCATCGGGCGCTCCTTGAATCGGGCCTTTGCGATGCGCTTGTCATCGCCAGCCCAAACGACACGCATGTCAGCATCCTGCAGGACATTTTCTCTGCGCCCAAGGCGTTGCCGGTGCTGGTCGAAAAGCCGGTCTGCACGGCCATGGTGGATTGCGCCATTCTGGCAAAAGCGTCCGCGCAACACGCTGCGCCGGTTTGGGTTGCCATGGAATATCGGTACATGGCGCCGGTCGCTGAATTGATCCGTGACGTTCACAGCGGTGCCGTCGGCGACCTTAAAATGCTGTCGATCCGCGAGCATCGCTATCCGTTTTTGGCGAAGGTTGGCGACTGGAACCGGTTTAACGCGCGCACCGGCGGCACACTGGTTGAAAAATGCTGTCACTTCTTCGACCTGATGCGGCTGGTCGTGCGCGATGAAGCGGTGCGCGTTTATGCGTCCGGCGCTGCCGATGTGAACCATCGTGATGAACGCTATGACGGCCAGGCGCCCGACATTCTCGATAATGCCTATGTCATCGTTGATTTTCGCAGCGGCAAACGCGCCATGCTCGATTTGTGTATGTTTGCCGAAGGCTCATACTGGCAAGAAATTATTGCCGCGACAGGGGATGCCGGCAAGGTGGAGTGCTTTGTCCCGGGGCCGGCGCGGTTCTGGCAGGATGGCAAGGAGCGCCATTCCGAAATCGAGGTCAGCCCGCGCCAGCCGCAGGGCCCGCAACGCCGCACCATTCATGTCGATGAAACCGTTCTGAAAGCCGGTGACCATCACGGCTCAACCTATTTTCAGCACCTGAAATTCCGTGAGGCTGTGCTGAACAATGGCGATGTCGAGGTCAGCATGAGTGATGGCCTGAAGGCCGTCATTATTGGCCTTGCAGCAGAGGAGTCGGTCCGCCGCAAGGCGGCCATTACAATTGACGGCCTGACATTCGCTTAAACGCCAGGCCGCTGATTGCAGCGTTTACTGAGCGGTGGCTTCAAGCCCGGCATCGGCTGCAAGCTTGCGCAGCCGCACCAGCTCAACACTGAGTTTTTCGCGATGCGCGGCTTGCGTCCGCTGCTCGGCCGGGAACAGTAAGGTGCCAAGCTGCGCAAAACGCTCTTTCACCGCTGCATCATCAAGCGCGTGCTGCAAGGCTTCATGCAACTTTTTCTGCACATCCGCCGGCGTTCCCTTCGGCACATACAGCGCATGCCAGACATTGATGTCGATGGAAGGATAGCCAAGTTCCTTCATCGTCGGAATATCCGGGAAGCGTGGGCTTCGTTCTGGTGAAGTAATGGCGAACGGCTTGATCTTCTTCGATTCGATCTGCGGAAATGTATTTGTCGTCTGGTCACACAGCACATCGACCTGCCCGGCGACGACATCATTGAGCGCCGGACCTGTGCCGCGATAGGCAACAAAATTGCCCTTGAAGCCGATGCCCTGCATCAGCATCAGCCCGCACATATGCGAGCCTGATCCAAGGCCGGCGTGGGCGAAGGTGATTTTATCCGTGTTGGTCTTGAAGCTGCTGAACAGTTCCTGCGGCGTTTTCGACGGATAATCGAGCTTCGTCGTCAGCACATACGGCCCGTAATTCACCAGACCCAGCGTCTCGAATGCTGTCGCGGCATCATAGGTCAGGTTCTTGTACAACGCGGCGCCCAACGGCAGCGCAATGTGATGAATGAGCATGGTGTGCCCGTCAGCGTCAGCGCGCGCCGCCCGTGCAGCCGCTACGGTGCCGCCTGCGCCCGCAGTGTTTTCGATGACGATGGTCTGGCCGAGCTTTTGCCCCATCACAACGCCGAGCAAACGCGCGATCACATCGGTCGGCCCGCCGGCCGCGAAAGGCACGATAATCGTCAGAGGCTTTGATGGAAATGTCTGCGCCTGTGCCGCGCCCGGCATGTTCGCCATCATCACTCCCGCAGCAAGCGCTGCCATAACAAGCCGTTTCATAATATCTCCCAAGGGTGCATTTTTTATGTGAGGTCAGAAGCATAATGAAAGTGATCGGTTCTGCAATGGCTGACGCGCCATTCCACAGCCTCGCCGCGCAGACCGAGTGCAATGCGATCCACGCACAGCACGGGCGTCCGCACGGCAATAGCCAGCAACGGTGCTTCTTCCGCATTGATGGCGATGGCTTTCAGCTTCTCGCTGGCCCGCGCCACGGTGATGCCGTAGCGCGCCGCATAAAGCTGATACAGGTTGTTGGGAATATCGCCGTTTTCGATGCCTGCGAACAATTTGTGCGGCAGGATAATGCGTTCAACGAGCAGTGGAGTATCCGCCACCAAACGCACGCGGCGGATGCGGATGACGCGCGCGCGGCGCGACATTTGCAAGGCTTGCGCCTCGGCCTCATCGGCCACGCCGGTCTGCACTGACAGGATGCGGCTGTCCGGAAAGACGCGTTCACCGCTGTCGGCGCTGAGCTTGAAGAACTGGAACAGGATGCGCGCATCATCATGCTCGGCGACATAGGTGCCACGGCCCTGCTTGCGCACCAGCAGCCGTTCTGCCGCCATTTCATCGAGCGCTTTGCGCACGGTTCCTTGGCTGACACCGATTTCCGCCGCAAGCTCCATCTCGCTCGGCAGGGCGTGGCCCGGCGGCCACGTCTGGTCCTCAAGGCGTTTCACCAGCGCAGCCCGCACCTGTTTGTAGAGCGGCAGAAATCCGATGGCCTGTGAGGTTCCGGCGTCAGCCATGAGAATCCTTATATTTGTCGGGAATTAGCGCTTGCAGGCTTCTTATATCTTATATAAGACTGCCCGGCAAGACGCTGAATGCCTGCGGCGTTGGCGTGGTGATTGGCCGAATGGCGGGAGGAAAACATGTCAAAGCCCCATTTGCTGGTGCATGAAAAAAAAGACAATGTTGGTGTGGTCGTGGTCGAAGGGCTCAAGGCCGGCACAGACATGCTGGCTGTGATTACACACGATAATTCCGATTTTCGTATCGCGGCGCGCCATGACATTCCCATCGGCCACAAGATCGCGCTCAAGGATTTGAAGAAGGGCGATACGCTCTGGAAATACGGCCAAGACATCGGCAAGACGCTGGCCGATATTAAAAAGGGCGAGCATGTGCATGTGCACAACGCCAAGACCAAGCGCTGGTAAGCGCTGATCCTGTTTCGCCAGACCAATTTCCGGAGTTTTCCCATGTCCATCGTCGCCAATTTCGATCTCGTCAAAGGCAAGCTCGATACCATCAAGGGGCGCGCCATTGAGGCGCCTGCGTTCAAAACGCCAGTCATCAAACGCGCCAAGAGCAAGTCATCCAATGATTCCTTCATGGGATGGCGCCGTGAAAATGGCCGCGTCGGCGTCCGTAATCATGTGCTGCTTCTGCCGCTCGACGATCTGTCGAACGCGGCTTGCGAGGCTGTTGCAAACAATATCAAGGGAACACTGGCCATCCCGCACGCCTATGGCCGCCTGCAATTTGGCGCAGACCTTGATCTGCATTTTCGCACGTTGATTGGCACTGGCTCAAACCCGAATGTCGCCGCCGTCATCGTTATCGGTATCGAGGACGGCTGGACCAAGCGCGTGGTGGATGGGATTGCCGCAACCGGCAAACCGGTTGTCGGGTTTGGCATCGAGGGTTTTGGCGATATCGCCACGATTGCCAAAGCATCCTATGTCGCGAAGGAGTTCGTGCAGTGGGCGTCGGAATTGCAGCGTGAGAAATGCGGCATCGAAGAGCTGTGGATTTCCACCAAGTGCGGCGAGTCCGACACCACCACCGGCCTGTCATCGTGCCCGACCGTCGGCAACATGTATGACAAACTGATCCCGCGCGGCATTTACGGCGTTTTTGGCGAAACATCGGAAATTACTGGCGCAGAGCATCTCTGCCGTGCGCGTGCTGTCGATAAAAAGGTCGGCGACCGCTGGTACAAGATGTGGAAAGCCTATCAGGACGATGTGATCGAGGCGCACAAGGTTGATGACCTCTCGGAGTCGCAGCCAACAAAGGGCAATATCGCCGGCGGCCTGACGACCATTGAGGAAAAAGCCCTCGGCAATCTCGAAAAAATTGGCCGTGAGTGCAAATATATCGATATTCTGGAACCTGCGGAAACGCCGAAGTCGGGGCCGGGCCTTTATTTCATGGACTCGTCGTCTGCTGCGGCCGAGTGCGTCACGCTGATGATGGCGGGCGGCTATGTGGTGCATACCTTCCCGACCGGGCAGGGCAATGTCATTGGCAATCCGATAGTTCCCGTGATCAAGATTTCCGGCAATCCGAAAACGCTGCGTACCATGCCGGAACATATCGATTGTGATGTGACCGGCGTGCTTTCGCGCCAGATGACGATCCCAGAAGCTGGTGATGCGTTGATTGATATGATCGTGCGCACGTCCAATGGTCGCCTCACGGCTGCGGAAGCGCTGGGGCATCGGGAATATTCCATGACCAAGCTGTATCGCAGCGCATAAGGCAACGGAGCGCGGGCTTGTGATGAATACCGCGCGCCTTCATGCACCCGGAATTGTACTCGCGGCGGTAGTCGCGGGCGCATCGTTTTATCTCGCGCCGCTGTTGAAAAACGCGACCGGCGGGCGGCTATCGCTACCGGATATGGTGATTGCGCTGATCATCGGCATTGGCCTTCACCGGTTCGCGATACTGCCGGTTTTTCAGCCGGGCCTAACCTGGTGCGTGAAGAAGTTGCTGCGCTATGCCATCGCGCTGTTGGGCTTGCGCATTGCACTGGGTGATCTTGTTGCACTAGGATGGGCGGCGCTTCTGCTTGTGGTCGTTGCCATGGCGCTCACGCTGGCAACAGCGATCCTTCTGGCAAGGATGCTTGGCCGCAGCGACGGATATGGCGCATTGGCGGGTGCCGCGAATGCCGTCTGCGGCGCCTCTGCGACATTGGCGGCGGCAACGGTTGTGCCGGATTATCGCAATAAATCAGCAGATATTGCTTTCACGGTGGTGATGGCGAATGCCGTATCCACGTTGGTGATGTTGCTGTATCCGCCTCTGTGCCTGGCGTTGGGTTACGATGTGCGCATCAGCGGCATCATGCTGGGCGCGACCATTCATGATATGGCGCAGGTCGCGGGCGCCGGTTATGCGATGGGTGAAGCGACGGGCAATACAGCAATTATCGTCAAGCTGTTTCGCGTGTTCCTGTTATTGCCAGTCGTGCTTGCGATCGGATGGTGGTTTGCGGCGCAAGGCGTGGAGCAGGGCAAGGCCAAAGTGCCTCTGCCGATGTTTGCGATTGTTTTTCTGCTGCTGTGCTTTGTGAATACGGCCATGGCAGCGGCACCTGATCTGGCGGCGGCACTATATTTCCCCCAGATCAAGGCCATCCTCGGTGATATGGCGCGCTGGGCGTTGCTGATTGCTATTGCAGCGCTTGGACTTGGCACCTCTGTGTCATCGATCCTGCGTATTGGCTGGCGGCATGTAGCTGTCTTTGCCGGAGCGACCATTGTGCTACTGTTGATTGTCGTGGGCGGTTTGGCGATCGGGGTGTGAGGACCGTTATGGCGGATATTGTCATCAGCGAATTCATGGATGATGAGGCGGTGCGCGAGGGCCTGAAAGGCCACGACGTGCTCTATGATCCCAAGCTCGTGGATCGTCCCGATGATTTGTTGCGCGCTATCGCCGATGCACGCGCGCTTATCGTCCGCAACCGCACGCAGGTCCGTGACCGTGTGCTCACAGCGGGAAAAAATCTCAAGGTCATCGGCCGTCTCGGTGTTGGTCTCGACAATATTGATGTCGAAGGTTGCAAGGCCCACGGCATCGCTGTCTTTCCAGCCACGGGCGCGAATGATCTTTCCGTGGCCGAATATGTCATCTGCACGGCGATGATGCTGTTGCGCAGCGCTTATCGCGCCACCGATGCGATGGTGGCGGGGCAATGGCCGCGCAATGCGCTGATGGGGCGTGAAATATCCGGCAAGACGCTGGGCCTGATTGGCTTCGGCGCGATTGCCAAGGAAACGGCGCGGCGCGCCGCTGCACTCGGCATGGAGATTATGGCGTATGACCCTTACGCCAATGCGTCGTCATTTTCTGAAGTGCAAGTCAAACAGGCGGATGTCGATAAGGTGCTGTGGGGCGCCGATGTCATCAGTCTGCATGTGCCATTGACCGAAAACACGCGCATGATGATTGACGCGGCGCGTATCAGCACGATGAAGCAGGGCGCTATCCTCATTAACGCAGCGCGTGGCGGCGTGGTCGATGAAGCTGCTGTGGCGGCGGCATTGAAAAGCGGCCACCTTGGCGGTGCGGCGCTCGATGTGTTCGAGGATGAACCGCTCGTTGCCAACAAGGCCACCATCTTTCGCGATGTGCCGAACCTGATTTTGACGCCGCATATAGCCGGCGTCACCCATGAATCGAATGTGCGTGTTTCATGGTTGACTGTTGAAAATGTGAAGCGGGCGTTGAGCGCATGAGCATGTCCCTGAGCGACACGGTGAACTGGGTGGCGGATGTTTTTATCCGTCTTGGTGTGACGTCACAGAATGCGCGCTCCGTTTCCCGCGCCCTTGTAGCGGCAGAAGCGGATGGGCTGAAAGGTCACGGCCTGTCACGCGTGCCAACTTACGCCGCGATGGTCAAAAGCGGCAAAATTGATGGCCGCGCCGTGCCGCGTGCATCGCGCCCGAAACCTTCCGTTCTGGCTGTCGATGCGGCGCACGGGTTTGCCTATCCCGCGCTTGATCTGGCGTTGGCGGAATTGCCGGCCATCGCCCGGGCGCAAGGCATCGCCACAGCGTCGATTGTTCGCTCCAACCATTGTGGCGCTGCCGGTTTGCCGTGCGAGGCGCTGGCGCGCCAGGGCCTGGTGGCGTTGTTGTTTGCTAACACGCCGGCGGCGATTGCGCCGTGGGGCGGTCAGCGCGCCGTGTTCGGCACCAATCCGATTGCCTTTGCCGCGCCACTGGCGGAGCGCGATCCCGTTGTTGTCGATCTCGCCGTATCAAAGGTTGCGCGCGGACTGATCGTCGCCGCCAAACAACGCGGTGAAAAAATTCCCGAAGGTTGGGCGCTTGATCCGCAAGGCAATCCGACAACGGAGCCAGACAAGGCGCTGGCAGGCACAATGGTGCCTCTCGGCGATGCCAAAGGCGCGGCGCTGGCCTTCATGGTCGAGACGCTGGCAGCCTGTCTGGTCGGCGCCAATCTCGCTTATGAAGCGTCATCCTTTCTCGATGACAAGGGCGGCCCGCCGGCGACAGGCCAGTTGTTGATCGCGATTGATCCGCAGGGTTTCGGCCATGATCATTTCGCCGGCCGTATGGGCGCGCTCTGCGCGGCGATTGAATCGCAGATCGGCACGCGGCTATCCGGCATGCGGCGCTATGGCCTGCGGGCGGCTGCGGAAAAAAATGGCATTGCCATTCCGGCGGAAGTGCAGAGCGCCGTCGAAAAACTCTTCGCGTGAGAAATCGAAAGCCTTACCGCCCGCCGCTCACCCGCAGCGTGACGCCGGTGACATAGGACGCGGCGTTCGATAATAAATAAAGAATGGCGTCCGCCACCTCATCCGCCGCACCTGTGCGCGCCATCGGCACGAAAGCGGTGAAGCGGCGCAGCCGGTCCGGGTCGCCGGAGCTGGCATGAATGTCCGTTTCAATCAGGCCGGGCGCAACCGCGTTGACGCGGATGCCTTCGGTCGCCAGTTCCTTCGCCAGCCCGATGGTCATGCTGTCGATCGCACCTTTGGACGCCGCATACCAGACAAACTCGCCGGGGCTGCCGAGGGTCGCGGCTGTCGATGACACATTGACAATGCCGCCGCCATGTCCGCCGCGGCTGATCGCCATCATGCGCGCCGCGGCCTGCGCCACCAGCAGTGCGCCGGTGACATTGAGATCGATGACGCTGCGGACAGTGTCCACGCTTGCGTCCATGAATTTAGCCGATGTGCCGGTGATGCCGGCATTGTTCACAAGCCCGTCGAGGCGACCGAAGGCCGCGCCGACCTCGTCGAACAGCAAGGCGATTTCGCCAGCGTCCGAAACGTCAGCCTGAATGGTGCGCGCCGTGGCGCCAGCGGCGCGGCATGCGTCCGCCACTGTCTCAGCGGCCTGGCGGTTGGCCGTGTAGTTGATCGCAATATCCCAACCAGCTTGCGCAGCTTTTCTGCATGTGGCTGCGCCAATTCCACGGCTGCCGCCGGTAACCAGCAGAACGGGGCGCGTTTTCATCAGGCGGTCTTTCCGGCATCTGCCTTGCGGATGGAGAAGATGATCATGCCATCAGCCTGGCGTGTGTCGAGCAGAACATCACCGGTTTCGCGCACAAGATTGGGAATATCGATAGCGGCCAGCGGGTCCGTGCATTCCACAAGGATCGTGTCGCCGGGGTTCAGCGGTCCCAGCGCCTTGCGCGTTTTCAGCGCGGGCAGGGGGCATTTCAGCCCTCGCAGATCGAGCCGCAGTTCGCTCACGGGCAGGTTTCCTTTCGCGCTTCACACCGCCTGCAACGCAGATATAACGATGGCCGTGGAACGCAATCCTTTTTCGCAAGCCTTCGAGCTGGTTGCCAACCCCGCGAGCGGGCTGTGGCCGATTGTCGGCCTGTCCCTTTATGTCACGCTAGCGGCCGTCGCGATGGCGGCGCTGATTGGTTTGCCACTTGGCGCATGGCTCGCCGTGACACGGTTTCCCGGTCGTGGCGTGCTCGTCGTGCTGTTCAATGCGCTGATGGGGCTGCCGCCGGTCGTCGCAGGACTCGTGATTTATTTGCTGTTGTCACGCTCCGGCCCCTTCGGTGCGCTGGGCTGGCTTTTCACACCCCGCGCGATGATTGTTGTGCAGACCGTGCTCGTGCTGCCGATCGTCGTGTCATTGACACGCCAGACCGTGGAAGATCTCTGGCGCGATTACGAGGAAGGCTTGCGCTCGCTCGGCTCGTCGCGTTTGCGCGCGGTGCCGACGCTGATATGGGATGCGCGTTATTCGCTGGCGACGGCGATACTGGCCGGGTTTGGCCGCGCCAGCGCCGAAGTGGGCGCTGTGCTGATTGTGGGCGGCAATATCGCCGGCTTTACCCGCACGATGACAACAACGATTGCGCTGGAAACCAGCAAGGGCGATCTGCCGCTGGCGCTTGGCCTCGGCATTGTCTTGCTGGCGCTGACCTTGCTGATCAATGGTGCAGCCTATGGTATGCGCGCCGTGGGCCAGCGGGCCGGCGCATGACAGATCATCCCGTATTCGCTCTCTCGCTGCGCCGCCTTGGCTATGCGATCAACGGGGCCGTGCTGGTCGATGATGTCAGCATCGATTTCCGGCGCGGCGCTTGCACAATGCTGTTGGGGCCTAATGGTGCTGGCAAGACCCTGCTGATGAAAATGGCGCACGGGCTGGTTGCACCGACGCGCGGCAACATTATCTGGCACCATCGTGATGGCCGTCAGCCACGTAACGGCATGGTGGCGCAGAAGCCGCTGATGATGCGGCGCACGACGCATGCCAACATTGTGCATGCACTCGCGCTGGCAGGCGTCGGTTATCGTGAGCGCCATGCGCGCGCCGCAGAAGTCCTGCGCCAGTTCCGCCTCGATCATGTGGCGCAGCGACCGGCCACGCGGCTGTCCGGCGGCGAGCAACAGCGTGTGGCGATTGCGCGCGCGGCTGCATTGAACCCCGATGTGATTTTTCTGGATGAGCCGACTGCCGCGCTCGATCCCGCTGCGACGCGCGACATCGAAGGGATGATTGGGATATTGAAGCAGGCGGGCGTCACCGTGATCATGTCGACCCATGCTTTGCCGCAGGCACGCCGCCTGGCGGATGATGTGGTGCTGCTCCATCAGGGCAAGGTGGTGGAGCATGCGCCGGCCAGCGATTTCTTCAATGCGCCGCAAACAGCGCAGGCGCGCACTTTTCTTGCCGGTGATCTGCTCCTATAGTTTTTGCATGCAGACACTTTTGCGCAACGTGACCAGCGGTATGCATTTCAGATGGGCCGCCGTCGGACTATGGTTGGCATGTGCACTGGTGGCGACCGGTGCGATGGCCGCGTTGCGTGGGCATGGCGGACCGGTGCGCGCCATCGCCATCGCGCCGGATGGCGGCACCGCGATCACCGGCTCATTCGACAGTGCAGCCATCGTCTGGAATTTGCAGACTGACAATGCGGTGCAGGTGTTGCGCTTTCATGGCAGTGCCGTCAACGCTG
>JBOFFO010000323.1:0-1720 GCA_051648665.1 Beijerinckiaceae bacterium
GTGATGGCATCGGCGCGTGGAGCGTCGAGCAATTTGCGCGCGCGATGGTGGAAGGCGTTTCGCCAAACGGCAGCCACTATTATCCGTCGTTTCCCTACGCCTCGTATCAGAAAATGACGGATGCGGATTTGCGCGACACTTTCGCCTTCATCAAGACGCTGAAGCCGGTGGAGGGAAAAATCCGCGATCATGATCTGCCGTTTCCGTTCAACATCCGGCTGACGCTGGGTGGCTGGAAATGGCTGTTCCTTGACGGCAAGCCGTTCACGCCGGTGGCCAACGCCTCGGCCGAATTTAATCGCGGCGCCTATCTGACCGAAGGCGCGGGTCATTGCGCGGAATGCCACAGCCCGCGCAATCCCATCGGCGGCATCATGAGCGGCATGCGGCTGGCCGGCGGGCCTGATCCGGAAGGCAAGGGCGGCTGGATCCCCAATCTCACGCCGCACGAGACAGGGCTGAAAAGCTGGTCGAAGGGGGCGATTGCCGCCATCCTGTCGAGCGGCATGAAAGAGGATGGTGATTTCGTTGGCGGCAGCATGGCGTCTGTGTCGAAGAACTGGGCCAATGTCAGCAAGGACGATGTCAACGCGGTGGCGGAGTATCTGAAAAACATCACGCCGATCGAACACAAGCGGCCGGGGAAATAATTTAGTGAGAAATGGCGCCGCTTTTTCCTCTGCCCGATTGATCGGGGAGAAGGGAAGGATGCGTCTGACCAACCCATGGGCGTGAAATTCGCCGCTCGAAACGCTTCACCGCGTTTCGTGACGATGCTGCGCATCGCCACCGGCAAGAACTACTCCATAACCGCCGCTTTCAGAATGCAGACCATGGTTGCGTGGCCGGGCTCGTCGCCGATGCAGCGCACGGTGTGCGGCCGGTCGCAGCGATAGCGCAGCGTCTCGCCGGCGCGCGCGGTGGAAATTTCGCCGGCGACATCGACTTCAAAAGCGCCGGTGAGGACTGACAGGCTTTCAATCGAGCCGCGCTGGTGGCCATCGGATTCCAGCACGCCGCCCGGCTCGGCCGTGACATCGTACCATTGCAGCCATTCCACTGTTTTGATCCAGCCGATGATCGCGAGCTTCACCTTGCCATCGTCAGAAAACAGCACCGGCATTTCGCCGCGCGAAATCCGTTCGACAAACGGCTCCTCGTCGCTGGCGGACAGCACGCGCTCAATCGAAACATCCAGCGCCTGCGACAGCCGCCAGATCGTTGCCAGCGTCGGGTTGGTTTCGTTGCGCTCGATCTGGCTGATGATCGATTTTGCCACGCCGGACTGTTCGGCCAGCTCCGACAGCGAGAGATTATAGGCCTTGCGCAAGCGCTGCACGGTCTTGCCCAACTGGCCGGACACGACCTGCGCGCCTGCTTCCAACGCCTTCAACCGGTCTTTGCCCTCAACGCCCAAGGATCGCTTCTCCTGCCGGACCGTTTTGCAATCCGAACAAATGTGTTTGCTGCAACGGACAAACCATGCCCGATGCGGGCCGGGCTTTCAAGCGCGACGCATCTGTCCGCTGCGCCACAGGCTGAGCGCCACCATCGCCGTGAAGGCGAGCAGAGCGCAGAGCGCGCAGACCAGCAGCATGGCGCGCGGGCCAAACCCATCGCTGATCCAGGCGAGAATGCTGGGGCCGGCCGCCTTTGAAACAAGCGCCGGGGCAGCCAACAGGCCAAGCATCGCGCCGAAACCCTCACGCCCGAACAGGGA
>JBOFFO010000324.1:0-2700 GCA_051648665.1 Beijerinckiaceae bacterium
CGTTTCAGAGCACAGCCTTCAAAGCGCTCCATCGCCGTGCGGAGATCATCGAGGGTCTGACAAGCTGCGGCCACACTGCGGGCATCAGCGGCGGCCACATCAGGGTCAATCGCCGGCTCCGCCTGCGGTCTGCGAATGATCACGGGCGCAACGGGGTTTTCCGCCGCGGTCCGAGGAGACGGCGGCGGCGCAATACCCGGATTGCGGTCGGCGCCGGCAGCAGAAAGCCCTGTCATCGGCGCGCCACTCTCGGCAAAGCGGTCATGAGCGGTCTCGTCCAGCGCCTCCTCGACACCATGGTCGCGGTAGAAGGCGAGGATGTCCGCCGCAGCGGCAGGGGAAATGTCCGGACCTGGGATCATGGGTTTTCTTAAAGCCCAGCCGTGGAAAGGCCAATGCCCTCTGGCCCCTGGCGCGCAGCGATCACCGCAAGCCTTCCCTTGAGACTGGTGGCAAGATACGTCATGGACACTCTACAGCGGCAAAAGCGAGATGGCGGCGATGGAACGGCCCGAACGTGAAGGCATGGATTATGATGTGGTGATCGTCGGGGCTGGCCCGGCGGGCTTGGCCGCCGCGATCCGGCTGAAACAGCTGTCGCCCGACCTCGGCGTGGTCGTCGTTGAAAAAGGCTCGGAGGTTGGCGCGCATATTCTCTCCGGTGCGGTGATCGACCCGATTGCGCTGGACAGCCTGCTGCCGGAATGGCGCACGGATGCCGACAGTCCGCTCAAGACCCCCGTGACGGAAGACATTTTCTATTATCTCGGCCCTGCCGGCGGCGTGCGCCTGCCCAATATCGCCATGCCGAAGCTGATGGACAATCACGGCAATTATGTCGTGTCGCTTGGCAATGTCTGCCGCTGGATGGCGGCGAAGGCGGAGGCGCTGGGCGTCGAGATTTATCCCGGCTTCGCTGCGAGCGAAATTCTGTTTGATGACAAGGGCGCTGTCACAGGCGTCGCCACCGGCGATATGGGCATCAGCCGCGATGGCGAAATGAAAGATGGTTACACGCGCGGCATGGAATTGCGCGGGCGCTACACCTTCTTTGCCGAAGGCGCGCGCGGGCATCTCTCAAAACAACTGATCGCGAAATTCAATTTGTCCGAGGGGCGCGAGCCAGCCAAATTCGGCATCGGCCTGAAGGAATTGTGGAAGGTCGATCCGACCAAGCATCATCCCGGCCGGGTGCAGCACAGCTTCGGCTGGCCGCTTGACGGCACAACTGGCGGCGGCTCGTTCCTGTACCATCTCGAAGATAATCAGGTCGTCGTCGGCTTTGTCGTGCATCTGAAGTACCAGAACCCGACACTCTCGCCCTTCGATGAATTTCAGCGCTTCAAGACGCACCCGATGATCCGCGAGGTGTTTGAAGGGGCTAAGCGCATTTCCTATGGCGCGCGCGCGATCACTGAAGGCGGATACCAGAGCGTGCCGAAGCTGACCTTCCCCGGTGGCGCGTTGCTGGGTTGCGCGGCGGGCTTCGTGAATGTGCCGCGCATCAAGGGGTCGCACAACGCCATGCTCTCGGGCATGCTGGCGGCGGAAAAATTCTTTGCCGCGCTGAGCGCCGAACGCGCCCATGATGAGGTTGCCGAATATGAAAATGAATGGCGCGCCTCCGCCATCGGCAAGGATTTGTGGAAAGTCCGCAACGTCAAGCCGCTGTGGTCGAAATTCGGCACGATGGCCGGCGTCGGCCTTGGTGGCATCGACATGTGGACGAACAGCCTGTTCGGATTTTCCCTGTTCGGCACGATGAAACATGGCAAGGCCGACCATGCCTCATTGAAAAAACTCAGCGAGGTGAGGCCGATTGCCTATCCGAAGCCGGATGGGGTGATCAGCTTCGACAAATTGTCCTCGGTGTTCCTGTCTTCGACCAACCATGAAGAAGATCAGCCGGTGCATCTGGTGCTGCGCGATGCATCCATACCAATCCGAGACAATCTGCCGCTGTATGGCGAACCGGCGCGGCTGTACTGCCCGGCGGGCGTCTATGAGGTAATTTACGAGGACGAGGCTGCGAAAACCAATCCGCGCTTCCAGATCAATGCGCAAAATTGCGTGCATTGCAAAACCTGCGACATCAAGGATCCGGCGCAGAACATCACCTGGGTGACGCCGGAAGGCGGCGGCGGCCCGAATTATCCGAATATGTGAGGCGTGGCCATGAATCGGCATGAGCGCCCGCCTGTCGGCGGCAATGAGGCGGTGCTTGAGTATCTCGATGCAGATGTGCGGGTGATCAAACCCGGTCAATTCGTGCGCTGCGCCACGACCGGCAAGGCGATCCCGCTTGATGAACTGCGCTATTGGTCTGTGGACCGGCAGGAAGCCTATTTTGATGCGGATGCGTCGCTGACGCGGACGTTGCAAACGATGCAGCGTGCGCCGAAAATTACACTCTAACTATCGCATCATTGAGCAGCGCTTCAACCGCCGCCGGGTCATCAAACTCTAGTGCCACCGGCAATATCCCCAGCTTGCCCCTGAAAATCACATCGGCGCGCTGGCCGCCAATGCGCACCGCGTCTTTCACCGTCGTGACGGGATATAATCCGTTCGCAACGCAATGGGCTGCGAGCGCCAGCAATTCATCATCCGAATAATCGTGGTGATCGCCAAAGTCGCGGCGCTCGGTGATGCGCGCGCCGCAGCGTTCAACCGTGGCGAAAAATTTCTCCGGCCGGCCGA
>JBOFFO010000325.1:0-5577 GCA_051648665.1 Beijerinckiaceae bacterium
GTGGCGCATCTCAACGCCATCGTGCATGGTACGACGGTTGGCACGAATGCACTGCTGGAACGCAAGGGCGCGCGCATTGGCGTGATCACGACGGATGGTTTTCGCGATGTGCTGGAAATGCGCCGCCGCGACCGCCCCAACACCTGGGGCCTGTGGGGCGATTTCGAACCGATTGCGAGCCGTGACATGCGCCTCGGCGTAAAAGAACGCACGCTTGCCAGTGGTGAGATACACACGCCACTGGACCGCGATGCCATGGTGCAGGCGTGCAAAACATTGCTTGCAGCCGGAGCAGACGCGCTGGCGATTGTTTTTATCAATGCCTACGCCAATCCGTCGAATGAGAAGCAGGCGCTGGAAATTGCGCGCGCAGTTTGGCCCAACGGCCATATCTGCGCTTCCTATCAGATATTACCGGAAATTCGTGAATTTGAACGAACCTCGACCACAGCCATCAATGCCTATCTGCAACCCGTTGTGGCCAATTATCTGGCGAAGCTGGAAAGCGCATTGGCGCAGCGTGCATTTTCCGGTTCGTTCCATATCGTGCAGTCCAATGGCGGCGTTATGTCGACGCAGCAGGCGCGCCATGCACCGGTGCGCACGGCCTTGTCCGGTCCGGCCGCAGGCGTGATTGCTGCGGCAGCCATTGCGCAGGCTGCCGGATTTTCCGATGTCATCACCGCTGATCTCGGTGGCACCTCGTTCGATGTGTCTGTCATCGCAAACGGACAGGCCGCACTGGCCGCGCAGACCACCGTCGATTTCGGTCTCGTCGTGCGCACGCCGATGATCGAAATAACCACCATTGGCGCAGGTGGTGGCTCCATTGCCCATGTGGATGCGGGTGGGTTGCTGGCGGTCGGGCCGGAGAGCGCCGGCTCGCGCCCCGGTCCTGTGGCTTACGGGCAAGGCAATACACGACCGACTTTGACCGATGCCAACATTGTGCTGGGCCGCATCAATGCAGAGCGGCCGATCGGCGGGCAATTAAGCATGCTGGACCGGGCTGCCGCGCGCGCCGCTATTGCCGCTGCTGTGGCAGATCGTCTCGGTCTCTCGCCGGAAATGGCGGCGGAGGCCATCGTGCGTGTCGCCAACGCGAAAATGGCGGGCGCCATTCGTCTTGTGTCCATCGAGCGTGGTTATGATCCGGGGAAATTCACTATCGTGCCCTTTGGCGGCGGCGGCGCGTTGCATGTTGGCGCGCTCATCCGCGAAGTGGGTTTGAAAGCAGCGCTTGTGCCGCGTTATCCCGGCATTACCTCGGCGCTGGGCTGCATCATCGCCGATATTCGCCATGACATGGTGCAGACGCTGAATATGAATCTGGCAGGCATCGATGCAGCGGCGCTTGGCGAGCGCATGCGTGCATCCGGTGATGAGGCGCATGGGGTTGTTGCCCGCGCGGGCTTAACCGTCGAGCGCATCGATGTGCAGTTTGAACTCGATATGCACTATCAGGGCCAGACGCATACTTTGGCTGTGCCGCTGCCGGTGACGCTCACAGATTTGGATACGCTGGATGAATCACTGATCCGTGCCGCCTTCGAAAAGGCCTACGCCGCAGCGTTTTCTCGATTGCTGCCGGGAATTCCGGTGCGCATTGTCAATCTGCGTACGGCGGCCATTGGGCGGCGGCCGCGCTTTGATCTGAAGGCGCTGGCACCAGCGGCATCGCGTGACAGCAGGCCAGCACCGCCGGCCATGCGTCCGGTCTGGTTTGATGGCGGATGGCATGAGACGCAGATCTATGATCGGCTGTCGCTTCCTGTCGGCGCGCGCGTCACTGGCCCGGCCATTTTGGAACAGCCGGATGCAACCGTGGTCCTCGATCCCGGTCTTGCCGCGCGTGTCGATGAGTATGGCAATCTGATCGTGGAACTCGTGGCATGACAGAAAAATCAGACACGGCAGCGACGGCCCTGTTGCTGGTGGATTTGCAGAATGATTTCATCCATGCGCGCGGCGCCTATGCACGCGGCGGCCAGAGTGCGCTGGCCATTGCCGCGCTGCCGGAACGCCTTGCGCCTTTGGCGAAAGCCGTGCGCGCAGCTGGTGGGCTTGTCATCGCGACGCAGTTTACACTGGTGCCGGGCCGTGGCGGCGAGCCGATGATTTCGCCGCATCTGAAGGCGATGCGGCCCTTCCTGAGCAAGGGTGATTTTTTGCCGGGCGGTTGGGGCCATGCAACGGTGGATGAATTGCAGCCAGTCGATATCGTCATCGAAAAAATTGCGTACTCGGCGTTTTACATGACGCGGCTGGAATGGGTGTTGCGCAAAGCCGGCATCACGCGCCTGATTGTTGGCGGCATTGTCACCAATGGCGGCGTTGCATCCACCGTACGCGAGGCGCATGTGCGGGATATTCATGCCGATGTGCTGGAGGATGGCTGTGCGGCCTTTTCCGATGCGATTCACCGCACCGCCATTGACGCGCTGCGGCCTGTGGCCGGCATCATGACCGTCGCCGCGGCCATGCAGGAATTTTCGCCGCATGGCTGAGCCGCGCACCCTGTTTGACAAGCTGTGGGATGCCCACGTCATCGTCACGCGGGAGGATGGCGAACAGCTTTTGTGGGTGGACCGGCATTTCGTGCATGAGGGGTCGCATCATGCGTTCCGCACGCTGGAATCGCGCGGCGAAACAGTAGCGCATCCCGAACTCACCTTCGGCATTGCGGATCACTATGTGCCGACGCGGGGCCGGCCCCGCATTGCGGATGCTGAAATTGCCAGCATGGTCGAAAATTTGTCGCGCAATGCGCAGCGACATGGGTTCCGGCTGTTCGGGCTTGATGATCCGGCGCAGGGCATTGTGCATGTGGTGGGACCTGAACAGGGCCTGACGCTGCCGGGCCTGCTGATTGTGTGCGGCGACAGCCACACCTCGACGCATGGCGCGTTTGGTGCATTTGCCTTCGGCATCGGCGCCTCGGAAGTCGCTCATGTGCTGATGACGCAGACGCTCTGGCAAAAAAAACCGAAGCGTATGCGCATTGATGTTGCCGGCGAACTCGCGCCGCACATTACGGCAAAAGATCTGGCGTTGCATGTCATCCGCACCATCGGCGCCGATGGCGCGCGCGGCCATGCGCTTGAATATACCGGTGCTGTCATCGCTGCGCTGTCGATGGAAGCGCGCCTCACGCTCTGCAACATGTCGATTGAAGCCGGCGCGCGCTGTGCATTGATTGCACCAGACGAAACCACCTTCAGCTATCTCCGGGGTAAACCTTTTGCCCCACAAGGCGTGGCGTTCGATGCCGCCAGAAAGGCATGGGTGGCGCTGCAGAGCGACGCGGGTGCGGTATACGACCGTACGCATGCCATCAACGGTGCAGCGGTCGCGCCAACCGTCACATGGGGCACAAGCCCGGAGGATGCGGTGGGAATCGATGAAACGATTCCTGATCCGGCGCTGATCCAGGACACAGTGCGCGCCACGTATGTGCGCGAGGCGCTGGATTATATGGGCCTGCATCCCGGCGCGCCGGTGACGGATGTGAGAGTTGATCGTATTTTTATCGGCTCCTGCACCAATGCGCGCATTGAGGACTTGCGGGCGGCGGCGGCGGTGCTGCGTGGACGCAAGGCTGCAATTCCCGGTTTGGTCTCGCCGGGGTCGACGCAGGTCAAAAAACAGGCGGAGGTTGAAGGGCTGCATCTTATTTTCATGGATGCGGGGCTGGAATGGGCGGATTCTGGCTGTTCCATGTGCGTCGGCATGAATGGCGATGTGCTGAAATCCGGCGAGCGCTCCGCCTCGACCACCAATCGCAATTTTCGCGGGCGGCAGGGCCGGGGATCGCGCACCCATCTGATGTCCCCTGCGATGGTGGCGGCTGCGGCGCTGAAGGGGCGTATCGTGGATGTGCGCGCCTTGCCAATGGTTGAAAATCGGGACGGCGGCGATGGAAAAATTTGAAACCCTGTCCGCCATCGCTTGCCCGCTGGGGCTGGAAACTATCGACACGGACCAGCTCATCCCGGCGCGCTTCATGAGTCGATCCCGCGCGCAAGGCTATGGCGGATATTTGCTGCACGACCTGCGCTTTGACAGCAGCGGCGCAGCGCTGGGGCATGGTCTCGATGCGCCGCGCTTTGCAGGCGCGAAAATCATGGTCGCACGGCGCAATTTCGGCACTGGCTCGTCGCGCGAGGCGGCAGTCTATGCGCTGGCGGATTTCGGCATCCGCTGCGTGATCGCCCCATCCTTCGGTGATATTTTCGCTTCCAATGCCACGAAGAATGGTGTGCTTGCCGCCGTCGCTGCGCCCGAGCATGTTGAATCCATGCTGGATATCTTGGGAAATTCCGAGGTGCCGTCGCTGATTGTGGATTTGCCGTCGCAAACCATCCGCTCCGGCAATGCCATCTGGCCCTTCGCCATCGAACCTGTGCGCAAACTGCAACTGCTCAATGGCTGGGATGATCTCGATATCACGCGGCAATATCAGCGCGCCATTGATCAATTCCATGCGGCTCGTGCGGCGCATGAACCGTGGACAGTGCCGCACAAGGAAACCGGCAAAACTCAGCGCTGAGGCCGCAGCATCGCACCAGCCTCAAGCCGGCGTTAAAGGATGGAAATCCGCCGCATGGGTGTTGAGATAAATGCTGTAAAGCGAGGTCTGTGCTGCAATATAAAGGCGGTTGCGCTTCGGACCGCCAAAGCAGAGATTGCCGACACTTTCTGGAACAGGAATGCGGCCAATCAGTGTGCCGTCAGGTGCATGGCAACACACCGCATCAGCGCTCGATGTCCAGAGATTATCGCGCAGTCGACCCGAAAGCCATCGAAGAAGCCGGCGCTGCATACCGCCACCATCCGGTCATAGGCCAGCGTCACGCCATTCGACCCGATGTGGTAGGCATGAATGGCCGCTGGTGTCCCCGGCACATGCGTTGCGCCGGTATCTGAAACATACAAGGTTCGCTCATCGCAGGAAAATGCGAGGCCATTGGGCCTGATGCGGTCGCGGGCCATGGCGGTGATGCTGCCTGTGGTAGGATCAAACCGGTAAACATGACAGTGAATAGCCCCGAGTTTTCTAGACGCCCTCGGTTTGCGTTTTGTGCTGTCGTTCGAATTCGACGGGTGACAGCATCGCGTTCCTGACGTGCTTGCGGGTAGGGTTATGGAACATCTCGATGTAGTCGAACACGTCCTGGCGCGCCTCGGCCCTTGTTCGATAGACCTTCCGGTGGATGCGTTCGCGCTTGAGCAGGTTGAAGAAGCTCTCGGCCACCGCGTTGTCATGGCAGTTGCCGCGTCGGCTCATCGATGGCTCAAGATTGTGGTGTTTCAGGAACGAGGCCCATTCCATGCTGGTGAACTGCGACCCCTGATCTGAGTGCACCAACACGCGGTTCCGTGGCTTCCGGCGCCAGACAGCAGCCAGCAGGGCCTGCAGAACTACGTTGGTCGTCTGCCGGCCTTGCATCGCCCAGCCCACGACACGGCGCGAGAAGAGATCGAGCACGACGGCCAGGTAGGCAAAGCCCTCATGGGTGCGGATATAGGTGATATCCGTGACCCACGCCTTGTCCGGGGCCTCGACATCGAACTGGC
>JBOFFO010000326.1:0-2012 GCA_051648665.1 Beijerinckiaceae bacterium
GATGTGCCCGTCACGCCGATGGAGCCAAGGCATAGTGCCTGATCATCCCCCATCGCCGATTTTCCGGCCTGCGTTTCCGCGACGGGAATGCCATGCGCTTCGGCCATCTTGCGCAGCGCTTCCCGCGCGCCGGAATAAAGCACGCCACCGCCGGCGATGATCAGCGGCGCTTTCGCCACACGCAGCAAAGCAACAGCTTGTGCCAGTTCATTTGCGTCAGGGCGGATGCGGCGCTGTGTCCATAACCGCTCCGCGAACAAGGATAGAGGATAGTCATACGCTTCCGCCTGCGTATCCTGACACAAAGCCAGCGTCACCGGTCCGCAACCGGCGGGATCGGTCAACACACGCATGGCCTGCGGCAGCGCGGACATCAGTTGCTCCGGCCGCTGGATGCGGTCGAAGTAACGCGACACCGGCCGGAAACAGTCATTCGCAGAGACCGTCGCATCGGAAAAATGCTCGATCTGTTGCAGAACCGGATCAGGCCGCCGCGAGGCAAACACGTCGCCTGGCAGAAATAGCACCGGCAGGCGGTTCACGTGCGCCATCGCTGCTGCCGTGATCATGTTTGTCGCGCCCGGGCCGATGGAGGTGGTGCAGGCCATCATGCGGCGCCGGAAACTGGCTTTGGCAAAGGCAATGGCGGCATGCGCCATGCCCTGCTCATTGTGGGCACGGTAGGTCGGCAGGACTTCCCGCTCCTGATAGAGCGCTTCACCCAGCGCCGCGACATTGCCGTGGCCGAAAATCGCCCACATGCCGGCGAACAGCGGCAGGGTTTGGCCGTCGATGACGGTTTTCTGCCGGGTCAGGAACCGGACAAGCGCTTGGGCGGCGGTCAGGCGGACTGTGGTCATCGGCAACTCTCGCGGCGGGGTCCGGGCAGGAATCCAGGCTGGAAGACAGAACGGCGGATATGTTCGCCGGCAAAGCGAAGAACGCAAGCGCGCCGGAAGATAACGTCTATGCGAGACGGCGCCATGCCTCCACAAAGGCATCTGCCTTGGCGCGAACTGCCGTGGCGCTGTCGCCGGGATTGTAAAGCGCGGAGCCAAGGCCAAACCCGGCCACGCCCGCCGCACGGTATGGCGCCATCGTATCGGGACTGACGCCGCCCACCGGCAGCAGGCGCGTGCCCTTGGGCAAGACTGCCAGCCAGGCTTTCAGAACGGCGGGTGGCAGTCCCTCGGCAGGGAAGGCTTTCAGCGCATCCGCTTGCGCGGCGAGAGCCGCAAAGGCTTCGGTCGGCGTCGCAACACCCGGCACACAGGCCAGACCGGCGGTTTTCGCCGCGCGGATTACGGTCAGATCCGCATGGGGCATGACAATGAGCCTGCCGCCAGCCGCCGCGACGGCCGTCACCTCCTGAGCAGTCATCACCGTGCCGGCCCCGATCAGGGCTTGCGTTCCGAAGGTCCGGGCGAGCGCCCCAATGCTGTCGAGCGGATCAGGCGAGTTGAGTGGCACTTCGATGATCCGGAATCCGGCCGCAAACAGGGCCTCGCCAACTGGAACAGCTTCCTGCGGCCTGATGCCTCGCAGGATCGCTACCAGCGGCAAAGCCGCCATCGCTCGCGTCAGTTGGTCAGCCATGGGTCCGGCTCCTGCATTTGCGCCGGTGTGGCATGAACCGAGAGCGTTGAACACCGGCAATTGGCAGAACGCCCCGGCGCGCCATTGCCGTTCACCCCGATGGGGATCGATCCGACACGCCCCATTGCCGGGCCGCCCTGTTGTCCGCTAACAACGGAGTGGATTTTTCTTCGAGAAGGACTTCACCATGGCAAGCCCCGCAAACCATCACTCCGGCGGTCATCCGGACATGGACTATGCAGAACACGAGCGCACCTACTCCGGTTTTCTGGTTTTCGTGAAATGGGGCACCATTGTCACGGTGGGCATCATCGTCGGCATGGCCATCGGCCTCCTCTGAGCAGACGGAATGGCGCAGGCCGATGGCCTGCGCCAAAGCGGATCAATGGAGGCGAGGTCGAGCATGCGGATTGCAG
>JBOFFO010000327.1:0-4391 GCA_051648665.1 Beijerinckiaceae bacterium
GCGCGACGACCCAGACATTGATATGCGGCGCCATCATGCGCCCGTTACGGCCCATCGCGGCACCCGGCTTGATGGTTTCAAACCGGTACAATCCTGTGTTGAAATCGCAGGCAGCGCGGCCCCATCCGCGAAAATCCGGATCGATCTTGCCCTTTTTCTGACGATCCGCGGGATGATTGTAGCGTCCGTCACTGTTCGCCTGCCAGATTTCCACCAGCGCATCGCGCATCGGCGTGCCCGTGCCATCAGTCACGCGGCCCTCGATGACAATACGTTCGCCGCGCGTCTTCTTGCCGACGAGGACATTGCCGAAATTGTTTTCAAAAATATCGAAACCAGCAGCATGCGGCGCAAGCCCGATATGCACATAGGGACCCGCTGTCTGTGACGCCGTCTGCTTCAGGTAATTCAGCTCCTGCGGCATGTCAGTTGCCCTCCAGACGGTTTTCAAACAGCGTCGAGCGGCTGCCGCGCAGCACAATATCGAAGCGGTAGCACAGGGTATCAGCTGGAACCGATGCGTTGAGATCGAGCGGCGCAATCAGCCGGTCAACCGCCGCCGGATCAGGAATGGTCTGCACGATGGGGCAGCGCTTGATGAGCGGATCGCCCTCAAAATACATCTGCGTGATCAGCCGCTGCACAAAACCTGAGCCAAAAACCGACAGGTGAATATGTGCGGGCCGCCAGCTGTTGGCATAGTTACGCCAAGGATAGGGGCCGGGCTTGATGGTGCGGAAATAATAATAGCCCTCGCCATCAGACAGGCAGCGGCCACACCCGCCGAAATTTGGATCGATAGGCGCCAGATAGGTGTCCTTCTTGTGGCGGTAGCGGCCGCCGGCGTTGGCCTGCCAAAATTCGACCAGCGTGTTCGGAACGGGGCGCGCACTTTCATCCAGCACACGGCCATGCACGATGATGCGCTCGCCAATCGGTTCGCCGCTTTTGGCGTAGTTCAGAATCAGATCATTATCGAGCGGGCCAAGTTCATTCTGGTTGAAGGTCGGCCCGGTGATTTCAGACACCGAGTTTTGCAGGGACAGAAGCGCGTGCTTGGGCGAGCGCGCCACGGATGTCTTGTAGCCCGGCGTGAAGGCCGGCGGATGCAATGCGCGGTCCCATTGCACAAACTCATGAGCGCGATCCACAGGCACCCTCCCTATTTAACCGTCTGGTTAATATCAGCCCCGGCGCGACAAGTAAATTGCGTTGCGTCAATGCGTGCAATGGGCGCGCGTCAGGTGCGGCGCAGCGTGATCCCGGTGGCGGTATCAAACAAGGCTACAGCATCCGCGCTGGCACTCAAAAAGGCGCTCTGGCCTGGATCGTGCTGGCCGGAGGGTATGGCAACCACGGCGGATGCCTTGCCGATGGTCCCATGCACAAGGCGCGTTGCGCCTAGTTCCTCCACAAATTCGCGGGTGAAGGTGAGCCCTTCTCTACCGCCGGCAGCAATGGACCATTCTTCCGGTCGCACACCGACCTGAACGGCCGTGCCGGCAGCGACCGGAAATTCGGCCGCGTCAAATGGCAACGTGCCACCCTCGGCCACTTCGACTCGACCCGGCGCGACAACCCGGCCGGGCAGCACATTCATCGCCGGTGAGCCAATGAAGGTCGCCACGAAGGTGGTGCGTGGACGCCTATACACGTCGGTCGGCGTTCCCACCTGCTGTATTTCGCCCTTGCTCATGACCACGACCGTATCGGCCAGCGTCATGGCCTCGACCTGATCATGGGTCACGAAAATCGACGTGGCTTTCAGCCGCTGGTGCAGGCGGCGAATTTCCAGCCGCATCTGCACGCGCAGCTTGGCATCAAGATTCGACAACGGCTCATCAAATAAAAAGACCTGCGGCTCGCGCACAATGGCGCGGCCCATCGCCACGCGCTGGCGCTGTCCGCCGGACAGGGCGCGCGGCTTGCGCGACAGATACTCCTCAATCGCGAGCATGCGCGAGGCTTCCGCAACCCTCATCTTGATTTCATCCTCCGGCATGCGGCGGTTGCGCAGGCCGTAGGCCATGTTGTCATAGACGCTCATATGCGGATACAGCGCGTAATTCTGGAACACCATCGCAATGTCGCGATCCGCCGGCTCGATCTCATTGACGACGCGATTACCGATGGAAATGGTTCCGGACGTGATGCGCTCCAATCCCGCGATCATCCGAAGCAGCGTCGATTTTCCGCAGCCGGACGGGCCGAGCAGCACGGTAAATGATCCGTCAGGAATGGTAAGCGAGGCGGATTTCACCGCCTCCACGCCGCCTGCATAAACCTTCTTGACCTTGTCGAGCGTAACGCCAGCCATTTGAATACAAGCCTTATTTTTCTGTCTCGACGAGACCCTTGACGAAAAGCCGCTGCATGAGAATGACCACAGCCACGGGCGGCAGCAGCGCCAGCACCGCCGTCGTCATCGCCAGTTGCCATTCCGTCAATGCATCCTGTGTCACGATCATTTTCTTGATGCCGATGACGATGGTCTGCATCGAATCCTTGGTAGTGATGAGGAGCGGCCAGAGATACTGGTTCCAGCCATAAATGAACTGGATTACGAACAGCGCCGCAATCGTTGTCAGCGAGAGCGGCAGCACCGTGTCCTTGAAAAAGCGGAAAGGACCTGCCGCGTCGATTTTGGAGGCCTCCAGCAATTCATCAGGAATGGTCATGAAGAATTGGCGGAAAAGGAGCGTGCCGGTCGCAGAGGCAATCAGCGGCACCGTCAGGCCCGCATATGTATCGAGCATATTGAGGTCCGACACGATCTTGTAGGTCGGATAGATGCGCACCTCGACCGGGAGCATGAGCGTGACGAAAATAATCCAGAACGCCGCCATGCGGAATGGAAAGCGGTAATAGACAATCGCGAAGGCCGACAGGATCGAGATGATGATTTTACCAACTGCAATCATCATGGCCATGATGAAGGAGTTGAGCATCATGTTGCCCACAGGCTCACGCGTCGAGCTTTTGGCGCCCGTGAAAATCGCCTGCGAGTAATTCTTGATGAAATCCGGACCGGGCCACATGCCCATCTGGCCGTTGGCGATGGTCGCAGCATCCCAGGTGGACGCGACAAAGGCGAGCCAGACGGGGAAGAAAATCACCAGCACGCCAAGCGTCAGAACGATGTGTGGCAGAACCGTGCGGAAAAAGCTCTCGCGCTCGACCATCAGTAGCTCACCTTGCGCTCGATATATTTGAATTGGAACGCAGTCAGGCCGATGACCATGAACATGAGGATCACCGATTGCGCCGCTGAACCGCCGAGGTCGCCGCCCAGCCTGCCATCGGCAAACACCTTGTAAACCAGCGTTTCCGTCGCTTTGGCCGGGCCGCCGCCGGTCATCGCATCGATGATGCCGAAGGTGTCGAAAAAGACATAGGTCACGTTGACGACGAGCAGGAAGAACGTGGTCGGCGACAGCAAGGGGAAAATGATCGTCCAGAACCGGCGCATCGGCGTTGCGCCGTCAATCGCCGACGCCTCGATGACGCTGTGCGGAATGGATTGCAGGCCGGCGAGGAAGAAAAGGAAATTGTAGGAAATCTGTTTCCATGTCGCCGCCATCACCACCAAAAGCATGGCATGATTGCCATTGAGCAGCGGATTCCAGTCAACGCCAAAACTCCGCAGCCCCTTGGCGATAACGCCCATCGACGGCTGGAACATGAACAGCCACAACACGCCGGCGATGGCGGGCGCAACCGCATAGGGCCAGATCAACAGGGTTTTATAGGCGCCGGCGCCCTTGATCTGCTTGTTGGCCATAACCGCCAGCAGCAGCGAAATCGAGAGCGATAGAAATGCAACGGCGCCGGAAAACACCGCCGTCGTCAGCATGGCGCGGTAATATTCCGGCTTCTTGAATAATTCCCGGTAATTCTCGAAACCGACGAATTGCGTGGAGGTTCCGAATGCGTCCTCCAGCTGGAAGGATTGCCATACGGCCTGCCCGGCCGGCAGATAGAAGAAAATGATCGTGATCAGAAGCTGCGGAATCAGCAGCATCAACGGGATAGTGTAGCCAGCAAAAACGGTGCGTTTTTCCATCGTGAACAGTCGGCAATCGCCAATCGGCGGTCGAATGGGGAAATATCCGGCAGCCAGCGGTCGTTTCCGACTGCCGGCTGCCTGATGGCCAATGTTTTACCGTTGAACGGTGCGCTCAAACTGGCGCAGCATAGCGTTGCCGCGCTCCACCGCCGCATCCATTGCTTCCTTGGCGGTTTTCTTGCCGGCCAATGCGCCCTCGATTTCTTCCGCCCAGATGTCACGGATCTGAACGAGGTTGCCAAGACGCAAGCCGCGCGAATGTTCGGTCACCGGCTTGTTGTTAAGCTGGATCAGCGGCGTTTCGAGATAGGGGTTGTCCTTGTAG
>JBOFFO010000328.1:0-3024 GCA_051648665.1 Beijerinckiaceae bacterium
GCCTTGGCGAGATCGGCGGCGCCCGCATTCGTCGTCATGATGATGACCACGTTGCGGAAATCGACCTGCTTGCCGTTGTGGTCGGTCAGTTTGCCGTGATCCATGATCTGCAACAGGATATTGAACAGATCCGGATGCGCTTTTTCGATTTCGTCGAGCAGCAGCACACTGTGCGGATGCTGGTCCACGCCATCGGTGAGCAGCCCGCCCTGATCAAAACCGACATAGCCGGGAGGCGCGCCGATCAGGCGCGACACCGTATGCCGCTCCATATATTCCGACATGTCGAAGCGCAGCATATGCACGCCGAGCGTGCTGGCGAGCTGCTTGGCCACCTCGGTTTTGCCGACGCCGGTCGGGCCAGCAAACAGATAGGAGCCAATCGGCTTTTCCTGATCGCGCAAACCGGCGCGCGACAATTTGATCGCCGCCACCAGCGCTTCAATCGCCGCATCCTGCCCATACACCACGCGCTTGAGCGAGGTGGAGAGATTTTGCAGCACCTCTGCATCATCCTTGGACACCGTTTTCGGCGGAATGCGCGCCATCGTTGCAATCGTTGTCTCGATTTCCTTGATGCCGATGGTCTTTTTGCGCTTCTGCTCCGGCACCAGCATCTGCGACGCGCCGGATTCATCGATCACGTCAATCGCCTTGTCCGGCAATTTCCGGTCGTGAATATACCGCGCCGACAATTCCACCGCCGCCTTCACCGCCTCGTTGGTATATTTGAGCTTGTGAAAATCCTCGAAATAGGGCTTCAGCCCTTTGAGAATTTCAATCGCATCGGGGATCGACGGCTCATTCACGTCGATTTTCTGGAAACGGCGCACCAGCGCCCTGTCCTTCTCGAAGAACTGGCGGAATTCCTTGTAAGTCGTCGAGCCAATGCAGCGCAGCGTGCCAGACGCGAGCGCCGGCTTCAGCAAATTCGACGCATCCATCGCCCCGCCTGACGTCGCGCCTGCGCCGATGATCGTGTGGATCTCATCGATGAACATGATCGCCTTGGGGTGGTTCTCGATTTCCTTGATGACCTGCTTCAGCCGCTCCTCGAAATCGCCGCGATAGCGCGTGCCGGCGAGCAGCGCGCCCATGTCGAGCGCGAACACGGTGGCGTCGGCCAGCACATCCGGCACCTCGCCCTTGGTGATTTTCCGCGCCAGCCCTTCCGCAATCGCGGTCTTGCCGACGCCGGGATCGCCGACCAGCAGCGGATTGTTTTTCTGCCGGCGGCACAGCACCTGAATCGTGCGCTGCACTTCCGGCTCCCGCCCGATCAGCGGGTCAATTTTTCCGGTCACCGCCTTTTTGTTGAGATTGACGCAATAGGCTTCAAGCGCGCTCTGCTTCTTGCCATCCTTGTCGCCCTCGCGGGCCGCGGGCTTGTCGGAATCGCCCTCATTGTCCTCCGCAGCGCCGCGCGGCGGCCGCGCCTCGCTGGAGCCGGGCCGCTTGGCGATGCCGTGGCTGATATAATTCACCGCATCATAGCGGGTCATTTCCTGTTCCTGCAGGAAATAGGCGGCGTGGCTCTCGCGCTCGGCGAAAATCGCCACCAGCACATTCGCGCCGGTGACCTCTTCCCGCCCTGATGACTGCACATGGATCACCGCGCGCTGGATAACGCGCTGGAAGCCCGCCGTCGGCTTCGCGCCATCGCCATCGGCCGTGACGAGGTTGGCCAGTTCGGTGTCGATGTAATCCTGCAGGCTTTTGCGCAGTGCCGTGAGATCGACATTGCACGCCTTCATCACCGCCACCGCATCGCGGTCGTCGGTCAGGGCAAACAGCAGATGTTCGAGCGTCGCATATTCATGCTTGCGCTCATTGGCGAGCGCGAGTGCACGATGCAGGGCCTGTTCGAGGTGGCGGGCGAAAGAGGGCAAAGGGCTCTCCGGGTTGGGGCCGGCGCACCGGCCCGAAAGGCATGGGTTCAGTTCTTTTCCATCACGCACTGCAAAGGGTGCTGGTGCCGCCGCGCCAGGTCCATGACCTGCGTCACTTTGGTTTCCGCCACCTCATAGGTGAACACGCCACACTGTCCGACGCCGTTGTTGTGGACGTGGAGCATGATCTGCGTCGCCTCTTCCTCCGTCTTGGCGAAGAAGCGCTGGAGGACATGCACGACGAACTCCATCGGCGTGTAATCATCATTAAGCAGCAGAACGCGGTACAAATGCGGCTTCTGGGTCTTCGGCTTGGTCCGGGTGATGACCGCCGTGCCGGTATTGCCGCCGCGCCCGCCATCCCGCCGGTCGTCATTCTGGGCATGCGGGCGAACGAACGCCGCGCCAGACGCAGCGCCATATGCAGCGCCATGCGACGGGCTGGCGGGGCCAGTCACGGACAGGGGTGAGAAAATCAACGTCATGACCACCGGCTGGTTCGTCCCGATTCAGCAACGAGTGGAAATGTAATAGCGCCGCCCCCGCTTCGCCAGACCAGACGCCTGCACAAACATGCGACCGCGTTGATCGCGCAAGGTTCCGGATTCAAATTCTCAAAAACATACAGCAAAGCTCTGAATAGAAAAAGAAAAAGGCCCGGCGCATGGCCGGGCCTTCTCAAGTCTGAGCCGATGGCGGCCGGATTACTTGGCAGCGCCAGCCTTGGCGACAGCCGCTTCGAACGGCTTCAGCGCATCGCGGGCCATGCCCTGATACAGCTCGCCAACCTTCGTCGCGTGGGCGACCAGACCCTCATAGGCGGTCTTGGCATAATCAGCCTGCACTTCGAACGCCTTGTCGAGCGACTTCACGGCGAACAGCTTCTCAGCGGCAGCCTGCACGCCCTCGAACGCCTTCTTGGAATAGTCGGCATATTCGGCGGCCAGCGCCTGCGAGTTCTTGGAAACGGTGTTGAGGACCTTGGTCTGGTTCTCAAGCGCATCCTTGCCAAACTTCTGGAAATCTTCGAACTGGGTAAACATCGTCGTGTCCTTGGTCTTGCGCCTGATCTCTTGCACAGAGGACCCGCGCTTGTTTGAGGGCTGAGAGGGCAGTTTCCCGTCCGCTCACGGAT
>JBOFFO010000329.1:0-5700 GCA_051648665.1 Beijerinckiaceae bacterium
CGCCATTGCCGGCGCGCAGGCGCGGTTCTGCACGCCGGGTGTGAATATCGGCCTGTTCTGTTCAACGCCGATGGTCGCCCTGTCGCGCAATGTGGCGCGCAAACACGCGATGGAAATGCTGTTGACCGGCGACATGATCAATGCGGAAACGGCGCTGCGTTTCGGCCTCGTCAATCGCGTCACAGTCGTAGGCGAAGCGTTGCAACAGGCAACGCAATGGGCCGCGCAGATCGCGACGAAGGCGCGCAGCACGCTCGTGCGTGGCAAGCGGACCTTTCACGAACAGCTCGACATGCCGCTGCACGACGCTTATGCGCATTGCGCCGCGGTAATGGTCGAGAACATGCTCGCGGCAGATGCCGAAGAAGGGATTTGCGCCTTTATCGAAAAACGTGCGCCGGTGTGGCCGGACTGATGCTGCGCCAAAGAAAGCTACCATGAACCACGATGCCTATGACGACGCGCTGATCCGCGCGATTCTGAAAGAGACGAAAACCATTGCGTTGGTCGGGGCGAGCAGCAATCCCGCGCGACCAAGCTACATCGTGTTCAAGTATCTCAAGGAGCGCGGCTACCGGGTTATCCCGATTAATCCCGGCCTTGCCGGTCAGGACTTGCTCGGCGAGCCGTTTGTCGCACGTCTGTCCGATCTCACCGAGCCAGTGGATATGGTCGAGATTTTCCGCAATTCGGAGGCGGCTGGCCCTCTGACCGATGAAGCGCTGACGCTGAATCCGCTGCCGAAAGTGATCTGGATGCAACTTTCGGTGCGCAATGATGAGGCCGCGCAACGCGCTGAAGCCAAGGGCGTCACGGTCATCATGAATCGCTGCCCAAAAATCGAATATGGCCGGCTGTCGGGCGAGATCGGCTGGCAGGGAATCAATTCGCGCATCCTGTCAGCGAAAAAGCCGACCTTGTCACGCAAGGGCTTTCAGAAATTCACGCTCGATTCCCGCCGCTGATTGTGGCGTCGCGCGTTGCGCTTAAGGCGCGGCCAGACTTGTTGCGATGCCCATGGCCATGGCCGTGCGACCGTTTGGCCGGAAATAGGTATTGAATGCGGCGCGGTGCATCAGGTCAATGGCCTTGGGTGTGCCCATCTCGCGATAGACCTTCTCCAGCGCACGTGATGCGCCGGGATTCATTTGCCCCGGCAGGCGGCCACTGGCGAAACGGCTGTGGGCGGGATGAAAGCCGAGACCATAATAGGCGCTCGAAAGCCCTTCATGAATCTGGTCACCGCCGACATAGTGGCGGCGCACACCAGCCACAAATGCAAGTGTGCAGCCGCTGTCACAATAGGAGCGCGCGGCATCCACCATTGTCACCAGCTTTTCCTTGCGGATCGTCGCGGCCAGTTTCACGGACGCGGTCACTTCACCACCTCCGCTTTCGAGCCGGAGGATGCGCATACGGCGCGAGTCCGTGCCGCGCAGCGCTGCCTGCAACCGCTCGGCATCGCCTTCGACGATCATGCCGCGCAGGGTGACGGTATTGCCGTCGGTCGAGAACCACGCGGCCTGCGCGGGCAACATCGCCGCCATGCTGCCGCAGAGCATCACGCATCCAGCCAGAAGAGCATTGGCCCGCATCGCCGCCCCTTTCCCTGTCCGTCAATCCTCGCCATTCTGCGGGCAGCCCGGCCAAGCACAAGTGCAAAACCGCAACTTGATTGACGGGTCAGAAATCGTTCTTTATAGAAAACGATATGTTCTTTTCACGGGACTGCGAAACCGGTCCCCCTGATGCGGAGCCTGCCATGACCCAGCCGAACAGCCCGGCCCCCGGTTTCTCAACCCTCGCCATTCATGCCGGCGCAGCACCCGATGCCGCCACCGGCGCGCGGGCGACGCCGATCTACCAGACCACGAGCTTTGTGTTTGACGATGTGGACCATGCAGCCTCGCTGTTCGGGCTTCAGGCCTTCGGCAACATCTATACGCGCCTCGGCAACCCCACCAATGCGGTGCTGGAGGAGCGGGTCGCGGCGCTTGAGGGCGGCACCGCTGCGCTCGCAGTCGCGTCCGGCCATGCGGCGGAGTTCCTGACCTTTCACACCTTGCTTCAGCCGGGTGACGAATTCATTGCCGCCAACAAGCTCTATGGCGGGTCGATCAACCAGTTCAACCATTCCTACAAGAGCTTTGGCTGGAACGTGCGGTTCGCAGACGCCGATAATCCGGCGGATTTCGAGCGGCTGCTCAGCCCGCGCACCAAGGCCATCTTCATTGAATCCATCGCCAATCCCGGTGGTGTGATTGTCGATATCGAGGCCATCGCCAAGGTAGCGCGCAAGGCCAATGTGCCGCTGATCGTCGATAACACGATGGCGACGCCCTACCTCTGCCGGCCTTTTGATTACGGTGCGGACATCATCGTCCATTCCGCGACGAAGTTCCTTGGCGGCCACGGCAATTCCATCGGCGGCCTGCTTGTCGATGGAGGTAAATTCAATTTCGCCGGCGATGACCGCTATCCCTTCCTGTCGAAGCCACGCCCGGAATATGCGGGCATGGTGCTGGGCGAAACTTTCGGCAATTTCGGATTCGCCATTGCCGCGCGCGTGCTCGGCCTGCGCGATCTCGGTCCGGCGCTCGCGCCGTTCAACGCCTTCATGCTGCTCACAGGCATTGAGACACTGCCGCTGCGCATGCAACGCCATTGCGAAAATGCGCTGGCCGTCGCGCGCCATCTCAGCAAGCACCCGGCGATTTCGTGGGTCAGCTATCCCGGCCTCGAGGACGACAAGTATCACGGGCTGGCGAAAAAATACGTGCCGAAGGGCGCAGGCGCGGTGTTCACCATTGGCCTGAAGGGCGGGTATGACGCGGGTATCAAGCTCGTCTCGAACCTGAAATTGTTCAGCCATCTCGCCAATATCGGAGACACGCGTTCGCTGGTCATTCACCCCGCTTCGACCACACACCGGCAGATCTCCGATGAGCAGAAAATCAAGTCGGGCGCGGGCCCGGATGTGGTGCGCCTTTCCATCGGTATCGAAGATGTGGCGGATATCATCGCTGATCTCGATCAGGCGCTCGCAGCATAAATCAGCGCCGTTTCAAAACGAAAAAGCCCTGCATTGCAGGGCTTTTTTATTTGATCATCCGATGCACTCACTCATGCACGGGTCGCAGCACCGGCGGCCGCGCCGCCTGTACACAGCGCACGACATGGGCGACTGCCATGATCACCACGATCATCGCCAGGCCCTGATGCGCCAATCCGGCCCAAAGCGGAACCGCCAGCATGAGTGTGACAATGCCAAGAACAAATTGAGTAGCGACAAGCATCATCAGCGCCGTGGCTCTCCGTGAAGCAGATGTTTCAGTCGCCATGCGACGCGCCGAAATCATGTGCCACACGGCCAGCGCAGCAAGCAAATACGCGCCGAGGCGATGATTGAGCTGCACCAGATCGAGATTATCGACAAAATTCTCGTACCACGGCGTTACGGCCAGCAATTTCGCCAGCGGCGGGGCGAGCGTGCCGTCCATCAGCGGCCAGGTGTTGTAAATTAGCCCCGCCTTCGATCCGGCCACGAGTGCACCAAGCGCGATCTGCACCAATGTCATCATCAGCACAATCCATGCACCGGTGCGCACGCGCCCGGGCACAGCACGCGGCGGCACGAATTGCGGCTTGAGATAGGTCGCCATCGCTACGAGCGAAGCGAGGAAAAGTGTGGCAAACATTAAATGCAGCATGAGCTTGACTGGCGCGACGGCGGTCATGCCGGGCTTGAGGCCGGATGCCACCATAATCCAGCCCACCGCCCCTTGCAGCGCCAGCAGCAGGCCCATGCCGAACAGCAGCACAATCTGCTTCAGCGGCACAGCCCGGCGCACAGCAAACCATAGAAAGCCCGCGAGGTAGAAAACCCCAATGAAGCGGCCAAGCTGGCGATGGCCCCACTCCCACCAATAGATGAACTGGAACTGGGCCAGCGTCATACCCTTGTTCATCAACTCATACTGGGGAATGGCGCGATAGCGGTCGAACTCGGCCTGCCACTCCGCCGCAGACAAAGGCGGCAAAGCGCCCGATACTGGCCGCCATTCCGTGATCGACAGCCCGGATCCTGTCAGCCGCGTCGCGCCGCCGACGAGCACCATCAGCAGCACCAACCCCACGGTGAGCCACAGCCATTGCCGCACGGCCGCATGGCGATCGAAGCTATCAGGCGCGGTTGCAGCATCCGGCGCGCGGGCAGCGCGGGCAATCAGCATATCCAGACCTCAAGAAATACGGCCGAACCGGCATGCGCGGTTGCGGCTGCGTTGGGGGAGACTTAAGTGTCCTGCGGACAGCGGGCAAGCCATCCTGCTGCGGCATCACAAACCGATGGCTTGATGGCCCAGATCATGACAACGCGCACACGCAAGCTTCTCGGCACCATCATCATTATTGCATTCGTGCTGTTCTACGCGATGATCGTGACGGCGATGATCCCCCGCGTGATCCTCGATATGCCACGCTATTGGCAATGGGTGTTCTATATTGTCGCAGGGCTGGCCTGGGTGTTGCCGTTGATGCCGATGATCCGCTGGATGGAAAAGCGTGATCCTGCAGAGCGGAACAGCAAACCCTGACCGGTGCGCCTGTTCAATTTTGGCCACATCGGACTTGCCCGGGTCAGTCACCAGGGCGGCTGACTGAAATTCAGCCGACATTGACCTTGCGAAAGCTGTTCCAGAGCGCGAAGGGCAAACCAGACAGCAGCGTGTCCACTTCCCGCACGGTTTGATAGCGCCCGTTCAGGGACAGGCGCGGCAAAGCGTGAACATGCGCCGCGTGTTCCGCAAAGATCATACCCGGCCGCGTGGTCACCGCTGTTGTAAAACCGGCCTTTTCAGCCAGGGCAAACTCACGCGGGCCAGCCACATGCTTTTTCCCGACAGGGTAGGCAAAATGGCGAACCGGCTGGCCGATGCAGGCTTCAATCCATCGCTTTGATGCAGACATTTCCTGTTCCGCAATCTCAGGCGGCAAGGACGCCAGCATCGGGTGCGTCATCGTATGCGCGCCAATGGTGGCCAGCTGGTGGCATGCGAGCGCCTGCAATTCAGGAACTGAAAAGCACAGGCTCTCGGTTATCGCCGCAACATCCACTGCATGCTTCTGAGCCAGCATCTCCGTTACGGCTGCGATGATCGCCTGCGGCGCCTCGCGCAAAGCGCGACCAATCCTCAAGGCAGCGTGCTGCTTTTGTCCATCCGTGGCCGTTTCCATCACCGACGGCACACCGCGTAGCCTGAGCGATAGCCGGTCGGCGCGACGGATAGCCTCCTCAATGACTTTCCACCAGATCGGCGCCGAACGCTCCAGAAAACCCGGTACGGCGTAGAGCACAAATGGCGTTTTTTCGCGCTCCATGATGGGCAACGCCCATTCCAGATTATCGCGATAGCCGTCATCGAAAGTCAAAACAGCAAAGGGACGATCCGAGCGACCGACCGCAATGCGCTCCACCGCCTCGTCCATCGAAACGACAATCCAGCCGCGCGCTCGCAATAACCTCAAGACAGAATCGAAAAACTCTGGCGCCACTTCGAGCTCCCGGTTGGGATCATAGGCGCGCGGGCACCAAGGCCGCACATGGTGCAACATGAGGATCGCGCCAAGCCCCTGAGTTCTGGGCGCACATAAGCGCGACACGCCGGTCATGCCCAGCGTGCGGAACCCCAAATCAATCGC
>JBOFFO010000330.1:0-5893 GCA_051648665.1 Beijerinckiaceae bacterium
GTGGCGGTATCCAATCGTCTCTCCGTTGTGCCGGATGTGCCGACATCGGCTGAGCAGGGGCTGCCGCAATTTCAGGCCACGGGGTGGAACGCACTGTTCGCTCCGAAAGGCACACCAAGGGACATCGTCGAGAAACTCAATATGGCGGCGCGTGCAGCGCTAAAGGATGAAACAACCCGCAAGCGCTTTCTCGATTTGGGGGCGGAACTGCCGGACGAGGCAAACCAGTCGCCCCAAGCGCTGGGCGCGCTGGTGCGCAGCGAAATCGACAAGTGGGTGCCGGTCATCCGCAATGCCGGTGTTGCCGCGCAATAGACGCATCCTCCCGCTTGTGAAGGATGCAATGAAACGAATGACAATCAGGAACGGATATCGCGCATGCGCACGCACAGGATTGCAGCCATCGGTGGTGACGGCATTGGACCGGAGGTCATTGCGGCGGGTTTGCAGGCACTTGAGGTCTGTTCCGAGCGTGATGGCGGATTCCGTTTTGAAGTTCAGTCATTTGATTGGGGTTCGGACTATTTCCGCAAGCACGGCGTGATGATGCCGGCCGATGGCGCTGCGCAGTTACGGGCATTTGATGCCATTTATTTCGGCGCGGTCGGCGCGCCCGATATTCCTGATCACGTTACATTGTGGGGCTTGCGTCTGGCCATCTGCCAGCCACTGGATCAATACGCCAATGTGCGCCCCACGCGGATTTTGCCGGGCATTGTCAGCCCGCTGCGCCACGTCAATGGGCCAGAACTGGACTGGGTGATCGTCCGCGAAAATTCCGAGGGTGAATATGCTGGCGTTGGCGGGCGCGTTCACAAGGGATTGCCGGAGGAGGTCGCCACGGACGTGGCCATGTTCACGCGCGCCGGCGTCAGCCGTATCATCCGATACGCTTTTGAAATTGCGAGAGCGCGGCCTCGCAAATTGCTGACGGTTGTGACGAAATCGAATGCGCAGCGCCACGGCATGGTAATGTGGGATGAAATTGCCGCAGAGGTGGCCGCAGAATTTCCTGATGTAGCGTGGGACAAGATGCTGGTCGATGCCATGACCATGCGTATGACATTGCGCCCCGAAACGCTCGACACCATTGTCGCTACAAATTTGCACGCGGATATTCTGTCTGATCTCGCGGCGGCCTTGGCGGGTTCGCTTGGCATCGCGCCAACGGCCAATCTCAATCCCGAACGCAAAACGCCATCCATGTTTGAACCGATTCATGGCTCCGCTTTTGACATCACGGGAAAGGGCATCGCCAATCCTATCGCGACTTTCTGGACGGGCGCGATGATGCTCGATCATCTCGGCGAGAAAGCTGCCGCGGCCCGTTTGATGCGCGCCGTGGAACGCGTCACTGCCGATCCGGCCTTGCATACCCCCGATCTTGGCGGGAGCGCGACAACGCGCAAGGTGACGGAAGCTGTATGCAATGCGCTTCGGGGCGACAACATCTAGCAGTCGCCATCCCGGAGCGGCGCAGGCGATTTCGGAATATATTCCTTGACAGCGTGACGCTGGTCGGGTATGGCTGTGTGATCCCCCGAAATCCCCGGCGCGAGCGGCGGCCCTTTGCCACGGGCCGGGCCGTTGCGCCTGTCCGCATGGAGCGCAGGCATGGCCCGGTTCAAACGTGAATTCAGCGACGAACAGATCGCGGAGGCGAAGCGGCTTTATCTCGAAACGCAAACGCCGGTGAAGGCCATCGCCACCATGCTGGGCGTGGATTCCAACACCTTCTATAACCGCGTCCATCTGTGGCGCTGGCCGCTGCGCAGCGAGGCCGGCACCAACGCCGCGCCGTTCGGGCGTCATCGCCGTTACAGCCGGGCGAGAGCGGAACCGGTGCAGCCAACACCGGAAACGGCGGCAATGCTGCGCGAGATCGCAAGTGGCGCACTCGGAAGTGGTGGGCTGGGAAGTGGCGCGCTGGACAATGCTGCACCTGCCGCTGAACCGGCCGTGATTGCGCCCGCCGCGCCCGTCGCCGATGCGGCGCGGCCCGTATCATGGGCGGGAAAACCCTGCGCTGGCCTTGCCGCCTGTCCGGAACGCACGGTGCTGATCGCGCAATTATGGGCAAGCGTGCAAAGCCAGATCGCGCGCATCGACGCGGCGCATGGACAATATGTCGCGCGCGGCGGCCGTGCCAATGCGAGCGAGGCGGAAGGCTACGCCAAACTCATCGCGTCGCTGGCCCGTTCGCTGCGCGAACTCGCCAATCTCGATGCCGCGCTACAGGAAAAGGCCGAAGCGGAAAAATCCGCGCAAGGCGCAGCTCTCAGCGGTGACCGCGATGCCTTCCGTGCCGAACTGGCGCGCCGCCTCGCCGCGTTTGAAAAACAGGTGCACGCGGCGGCGGAGCACGACACGCCCTCGGAAGCGTGAAATACGGCGGCGCGCTTACAGCCCCGCGACCACGCCGCCATAGGTGGTGAGCGCCGCCTTGCCCTTGTCGGTCAGGCCATAGACGCCGCGCTCGGCGCGAAAAAACCAGCCATAGACATCGTTCTGCAAAATCGCGGCGGCGCGCGGCACCTGTGTGCGGATGCGAATATCCGCGACCTTCGCCGCGCCGTCGCTCGCCAGCAGCCGCGCGCAGCGCAGCGCGTCCTGCCGGTAGGCGGTGACGAGCGGCTGCCGCGTCGAGCCGCCGCAATTCGGGTCGCCGTGGCGGTGCGCAAATTCCTTCAGCAGCAGCGCGGTGCGCTTTTTATTCTTGCGCGGCTGGTAGGGGGCAGGATCGAGTTCCGCCTGCGCCACGCTGCGGTGCACCGTGATCAGCCCGAGACCGAGCCGCTTGCACAGCGCGTGGATATCCTTGCCCGCTTTGTAGGCCGGGGCAGGGATCGCGAGATACACCGCATCACTCATCGCCTGCCGGTCGATGCCTTGCAGCAGCAATTTCAGAGAAAACGCCGCTTTCAATTCCACGATCACCGGCGGCTCGGCACCGCGCACCGCGACCACATCGCAGCGCCCCACTTCGCCTTTCACGGCGTAGCCCTGCGCTTCCAGAAAACGTTTGATTGGCGGGTAGAGATCGGTTTCAGCCATGCCCGCTTGTAACAAAGGCGCGTTAGCACCGGGCTAACGCGCCTTGTTGAGTCACCCGCGCCGATTTAATTGGCCGCGAAGCAGTAAAACAGCCCGCCGCCCCCGGTAGAGCGCAGGTCTGCGGCGCTGCATCCGCCTTCCGCGCCGCGCGAGGGGTGCGACGCGTTCCAGCTTTTTGCAGGGGCGGAATCGTCAAGCCCCATGCGGTCATGATGGCCGACCATCGCGGCGCCAGCGCCGCTCTTGGTCCAGTTGCCGCAGGTGCGATCCTGATCCGGCCCGAAGGTCGTGCCATCCGCCTGCGAACCGGTGAGAATGTCGTGCAGGTTCACGAGGAAGCCGCGCCCCATCACCTTCTGCCCGCGCTCGGTCAGCCCGGTGTCGAGGTTGATCTTGTTCATAGCCGGATCGTGCAGGCCGGCGCTGTCTTTCGCGATCTCGACGCCGCGTGAATTGACATACGGCCCCTTGCCGATGCGGTCCCTGGCATTCTGCGCCGTCGCGCCGCCCACAGCCTGCGTTGAGAGATAGGCGCGCCAGGTCTTGCCGCCCGCGCCGACGGCTGCCGCCAGTGTCTGGCAATGACGGTCCGCCCCTTCAATGCCACCGAGATCAGCGCCCTTGCCGGGGTTGCTGCTGGTGATGAAAAAAGTCATGGCCGGATCGGCCTGCGGCGGCGCAGGCGGGGCTGCCGGTGTCTGCGCTGCAGCCGGCAACGCGATGATTGTGGTTGATAGCGCCGCAGCGGCGCAGGTGTTGGTCAGCCAGCGGGTCATGGCCTGTTCCTCCCCGGTTGTTATGGCGATGGCGCACGCACCCCGCCGGTGGGAGAGCCTAACAGCGTATGACCGGAACGCGCGCAGCATGCCTGCAAGCAGCGCTGTGCAATTTTGCACGGTCCCGCGCCTGTCAGAATGGTGCGTGAGCGCACATGACGGGCACGGCTTTCGCGCCTACCATTCCCAAGTCTGATTGGTGAAATTGCTGGAAGGAAGCATTGATGGGTCTGATTGCAAGTCCGGCGCAAGCCTACGAGTTGTTCAAGAAGGGCAAGGACGCCAAGGAGCTTTATTCCGACATCAAGAATCTGTTCAGCCGTGACGAGTGGCTGGAAGCGGGATTTAATCTTGGCCTGAAGGGCATGAATCTGCTGGCCTCAAAAGCGCTCGATGGGTTCGATCTGACGAAGCATCCTTATTATGCCCTGCACAAGGCGCATCTGGTGTTTCTCAACCAGACCCTTGCCGCGACAAAGGATTTTAATGCAGCCATGCGTGCGCTGGATGGCGCGGTGAAGGCGGCTGATTCGGCGCAGGAGCGTGCCAAGGCTATGAGCGCAAGCATGGGTGAACGCAAGGCGCGGCTGCTAAACTACTCCGTATTTATGGCGGATATGCTCAGAACCAAACGCAAGCTGCAGAGCGGACACCCTGATGGGCAGAAGGAATTGGCTGAAATCGGCATGTCGGCCCCGCAACTCGATGCCGAGATCGAAAAAGGCATATTGCAATTCCGCACGCGTAGCGCCGAAGCCTATATCGACATTCTCGGCGTCTATGTGATGGTGCAGGTGGAATATAAGGGCGCGGACTTCGCCTTCAAAAAATTCGCGAAAAAAGTTGTCGCGCTGCAAAACAGTAAGAAGACAGTGGATAGAATTGCAGGCCTGGCTGCTGAAAAGGCCCGGCAGGAAGAAATGGCCCTGCGCGCGCTTGATAATGTGCGCAACAGCAACACGCCGCGCGCTGAAAACCTGATCAATCCGGCGCAGGCGGCCGCCAACGCGCGCGATACGGTGCAGGATGAAGTCGAGAAAGCGGCACAGTTCATGGCGTTGTCCATGAGCACTGACATTTATAACCCCGATGTTTTCGCAGCGCGCGCCTTAAAAATCTGATCCGCATCGTCAGCGGATCCATAACGGCGCGCTGGTCAGGATGGCGGCAACCGCCAGCGCGCCAATGAAAATTCGCAACGAACCGGCGACGGACGGCTGCGCGGTCAGCCACCGTGCCAGACGCGCTGACAGGATCGTCCACAGATGCGCAATCATGAGTAACCTCCGGCTTGGGCAGCTGGAGATGTAGACCGCATGCATCAATGCGCCGTGAGCGGGCCGTTATCGCCGCGTTGGGCGAAAAAAAAGCGCGCCCAAAGGCGCGCTTTTCAGGGGTGCGAAGAAACCGGCGTGTTACGCCGCTTCCTTCAGCTTCTTGTTGCACAGGCTCCAGTAACCGCCGCCTTCCTGAATCCAGGTCAGCCCGCCATTGGTGTTGCTGGTCTTGTTGGCCTGATACTGCTTGGCGCAGGTTTTCAGCCGCGCCTTGCCGGGTGTCTCATTGGCAAAGTCCTTATCAATGGCGCGCGGATAGACGATGCGGCCTGTAACTTTCGGCGGCGCGGCTGCGGGTGTCGCAGCCGGGGCAGCGGCCGGTGCTGCGGCTGTCGCCGGGCGGGCGGGCGCGGCCGCCGGAGCGGGGGCAGGGGCAGGAGCTGGTGCAGCAGCGCGGGCGGGAGAAGCGGGCGCCGGAGCCGGCGCCGCCGCGCGTGCCGGAGCCGGCTTCGGCTCTTCCTTCACCGCTGCGGCCGCCGCGTTGTCATCCTCATCATCGTCACCGCATTCGGCCTTCCGGAAATCGTTCCACTTCGCCGTCTTCGGGTTGGCCTTTTTCGCGGCCTGATACTTGGCCGAACATTCCTGCATGGTGAGCGCTTGCGCAGGAGTGGCCATGACGCCGATCACGATCACGGCGGTTGAAGCGATGAGAAGATGGCGAAGCATGGAGAACTCCTTTTGTGCCCCGTTATGGTCGTCCGACTCAGGTCTTGCGACTTTCCT
>JBOFFO010000331.1:0-9001 GCA_051648665.1 Beijerinckiaceae bacterium
TTTGTCCATGCCTGCGAATTTCCGCTGTTCACGCCCCTTCGCGAAGGAGCGGGCTGGACCATCATCACCGCTTTCCAGCGCGAGGGGGACAGCGTGCCGCGCGATTTCGTGATGCGTGGTGTTGTGCCGGACCCTTTGCGTGACGCTGCGCGGCGCATAGCCGGACAGGTGAAGGGGCCAGTCACCGTCACAGGCCGGCTGCGCGCCGACCATCTCAAGGGCGGCTCCACAGTTTTGCCGAACGAGCCGGACAAGAACCGCTGGTATAGCCGTGATGTGGCGCAGATGGCCGCCGGTGCCTGCGGCGGTATGCCTCCATCGGCCGCAGCGGGCGCGCCGGCGTTTTTCATCGAATATGATGGCGAAGCGCCGCCCGGCGGCTGGCCTCGGCCCGACCCTGCTGGGGTGCAACTGGTGAACAATCATTTGCAATACGCCATCACCTGGTTTGCGTTGGCTGGCGTGCTCGTCATCATGTTCGGCTACTGGCTAATGGTGCAGCGGCGGGAGCGTCCCAAGCCAGCCTGATCCCGCATCACGCGTAAACACTATCAAAATGTTTTTCGATTGTTCCGCGAATTTAGCCCGCTAAACTCCACAGGCTGATCAGTGGCCACTTGGGCCTGCAAAAGATAAACAAGGGAAGAAAAAGATGGCGCAAGGTGTGACAGTAACGGGCGAAATGGCCCCGCGTTATCAGGAAGTGCTGACCGCTGAGGCGCTGACCTTCCTCGCAGCGCTGCATCGCAAATTCAACGCCCGGCGCAAGGACCTTCTGGTTGCCCGCGCCGCGAAACAGGCCCGGTTTGACGCCGGCGAATTGCCGGATTTTCTGCCGGAAACGAAATCTATTCGAGAAAGCGCATGGACGGTGGCGGAGCATCCCGCCGATCTTCTCGACCGCCGTGTGGAAATCACCGGCCCCGTTGACCGCAAGATGGTGGTGAACGCGCTCAATTCCGGCGCTAAAGTTTTCATGGGCGATTTCGAGGATGCGTCCTCGCCGACCTGGGCCAACATGATGGAAGGCCAGATCAACCTCAAGGATCGCTGGGCCGGCACCATTGGCTTTACCGATTCGGGCAATGGCAAGCGCTATGAGTTGAAAGACAAAGTGGCTGTGCTCATCGTGCGCCCACGCGGCTGGCATCTGCCGGAAAATCACATTGTCATCGATGGTGAACCTGCCTCCGGTTCGCTTGTCGATTTTGGTCTGTATCTGTTTCACAACGCCAAGAACGCGCTGGCGCAGGGGTCTGGCCCTTATTTTTATATTCCGAAGATCGAGGGGCATCTCGAAGCGCGGCTGTGGAATGATGTGTTCGTGTTTGGTCAGGACTATATCGGCATCCCGCAGGGCTCGATCCGCGCGACGGTGCTGATCGAGACGCTGCCGGCGGCGTTCGAGATGGACGAAATCCTCTGGGAAATGCGAGATCACATTTCCGGCCTGAATATTGGCCGCTGGGATTATATTTTCTCGGCCATCAAGAAGCTCGCGCGCAATCCGAATTTCGTGCTGCCCGATCGCAGTCAGGTGGTGATGGGTAAGGCATTCCTCGGTGCCTATGCGCAATTGCTGGTGAAAACCTGCCACAAACGCGGCGCATTCGCGATGGGCGGAATGGCAGCGCAAATCCCGGTCAAGAATAATCCTGCCGCCAATGATGCGGCCTTCGCCAAGGTCCGGGCGGACAAGGAGCGCGAGGCGGGCGACGGATGTGACGGCACATGGGTTGCACATCCTGATCTCGTGCCGGTGGCGATGGAGGTGTTCGACCGGCTGATGCCGTCGCAGAACCAGCTCAACCGCCAGCGCGACGATGTAAATGTCGGCCAGAAAGAATTGCTTTCCGTGCATGAAGGCACACGCACGGAAGCAGGCCTGCGCGAGAACATCCGCGTCGGCGTGCAATATATCGAGGCGTGGTTGCGCGGCCGCGGCGCGGTGCCGATCTATAATCTTATGGAGGATGCTGCGACGGCGGAAATTTCTCGCGCGCAGATCTGGCAATTCGTGAAGTATGGCGTGGCGCTCGATGGTGGCACGAAGGCGTCACCAGAATTGTTCGACCGATGCCTGAAGGAAGAGATGGAGCGCGTGCGCTCCGAGATCGGTCCGGAGAATTATGACAAGGGCCGCTTCCCCGAAGCCATCGCGCTGTTCCGCGATTTGTCGCTGGCCGAGAATTTCGAAGATTTTCTGACTGTGCCGGCCTACCGCCTCGTCGCGTGATCCAACGAAAGTCGAAAGAAGGCGGCGCGGAACTTGTGGCAATTCCGCCACATTCCGTGCCGCTCTTTCAATTTGACACCCTTTTGCCTGCAAAGGCGGCAGATTGCTGCAATTCCGCGCTTGAGGCGGGAAATGCTTTGCCGCGATAAGACCCGTGAGATTTGCTGGGCACAGGGGCCAACCATGATTCACATCCGTTCACTTGCCGTCGCAGCCGGGCTGTTGGGCGCAACCGCCGCTGTCGCGGCTGATCTGCCGTCGCGCAAACTCGCGCCTGTTGCGCCCGCTGCCAGCGCCGCCTGTCTGGAGCGCAACGCGTTGCCGCCGGATGTATTCGGTTTCACGACGGGTTCGGATGTGTCGGATGTCGGCGCATGGGGCGCGGCGCTTGAATATAACGGCGCCTACGCCACCCGCGCCGGCAGCTTCCACGGCCATCTCGGCAAGTTCCAGGTTTCCACCGCTTTCCTGCAATGCTTTGAGGTCGGCCCCTATCTTCAGGGCACCTATGGCCGCAACAGCCTCGCCGGCGGATCGTTTGATACGACCTCATACGGTGCTGGTATCGAATTGAAATACAAGCTGCTCGGCCGCGACACCCACGGCGTTGGCCTGACACTGGTCGTCGATCCCAACGTGTCACGCGTGCATGTGGGCGCAGGTGGCGGCAATTTCACGAGCATCACGACAGCGCTGAAGGTGCTGATGGACAAGGAACTGATTGCCAACAAGCTCTATGGCGCGATTAACCTGCAATGGGATCTCGGCTGGGCCGGCAATGGCGCTTATGTCCGCACATCGAACCTGACGCTCGCAGGCGCCTTGTCCTATCAGGTGGCAGATGGTGTCTTCCTGGGCGGCGAAGCCCGGTATCTGCGCACTCACAATGGTAATTTCTTTAATCAGTTTACCGGAGAGGCGCTCTTCCTCGGGCCAACCTTCTACTGGCAGGCGACCAAGCAATTGTCCTTCACCGGGGCAGTCGGCTTCCAGGCCTGGGGCCGTTCGCGGTTCGATGTGCCGGGCGCGAATTTGAACCTCGCAACCGCCAATCAGACTGTAGCAAAATTCAAGATCGGCTACTCATTCTGAACAGAGTTGGACAAGATGGATCAAAAAGGCGGCCCAGCGGGCCGCCTTTTCAATGATGGGGCCTAGCACTCCTGACGATGCTTGAATTTGCCTGAATTGCGCCCCATCTTTCTCCCTGTCAGGCCCGCCAGAGAGGCCTGTCCAGAGGAGACATTCATGACGCCCGAAGAACGCAAGGTGATCGGTGGTATATTTGACCGCCTCCGCGAGGCGGCCGGCCAGCCCCGTGACCCGGAGGCCGAGCGTTTCATTGCGGATCGTATCCGCGAGCAGCCCTATGCGCCCTATGTGATGGCGCAATCCATATTTGTGCAGGAGCAGGCGGTCGAGAATCTCTCGCAGCAGGTCCAGCAGTTGCAGGCCGAAGTTGAGGAATTACGCCGCTATGCCGATCAGGCGGCGCGCCAGCCGCAGCAGTCCGGCGGCTTCCTGTCCGGCCTGTTTGGCGGCGGCCAGCAGGCTGCCCCTCCGCCCCCGCGCCGGGCGCCTTTCTCCGGCGGCCGTGCGCCATTCGGTGGCGGTGCGCCGATGCAGCAGCCGCAGGCCGCCCCTGGCCCGTGGGGTGCTGCCGCCCAACAGCCGATGGGCCAGATGGCCCAGCAGGCCGCGCCGCAACGTGGCGGCTCGGGCTTCCTTGGCACGGCGCTGACGACCGCCGCCGGTGTTGCCGGCGGTATGGTTGTCGGCAACATGCTGATGAATGCATTCAAGGGCGACAGCGGCTCCGCCGCGTCCGCGTCCAACGCTGGCTACAGCGATCCGGGCCAATCCGCGCTTCCAGGTTCGGACACCGCGTCGATGCAGGGCGGCTATGAAGACCCCGGTTATGGCGGCGCTGAGGAAACCTATCAGGACGCCGGCTATGAAGATCCGGGCGCCGGATTTGATGGCGGCGGTGACGGCGGCGATTGGGCCTGACCTTGCGTTGTTGCGCCTGAAGCAAAAAACCGCCCGGAGCGATCCGGGCGGGTTTTTCTTTGGGCCTGCAGGGCTGGTGGTCAGATCACGATGACCCGCGTTCCAACCCGGACACGGTTGTAGAGGTCGATCACATCGTCATTGACCATGCGAATGCAGCCGGAAGATACCGCTTCGCCAATGGTGTGCGGCTCGTTCGTGCCGTGGATGCGGTACAGGGAAGATCCCAGATACATGGCGCGCGCGCCAAGCGGATTATCCTCACCGCCTTTCATGAAATGCGGCAGATCAGGCCGGCGTTTCAGCATCTGCGCCGGCGGCCGCCAGTCCGGCCACTCCGCCTTGCGGGTAATGGATTTTGCACCGGCCCATTCAAATCCCGGACGGCCAACGCCGATGCCATAGCGCATCGCCGTGCCATCGCCCTGCACGAGATACAGGAACCGGTTCGGCGTATCGATGACAATGGTGCCCGGCGCATGCGGCCCCTTGTAGGCCACGGACTGCCGACGGAATTGCGGGTCGATTTCTTTATGGACCATGCGCTGCGGTTGTGCTGGTTCGAGTGAGGCGTATCGCTGGCCCTGCGCGTGTTGAGGCTGCCACAGACCATTGGCGACCGGCATAGCGTGTCCGTGATGCACCATTGGGGCAGGAGCCTGCGCAGGCGCATACGCCACTGGCTCTGGCGCAGAATCAAAACCATTCACGAGCGCCTCAATAAAGCCGCCGCCAAGGTTGCGTGCGTGACGCATGGTGGAACGCGCATGGGGCGAAACGCCGGTCACCGCTTCATAGGAGCGACCGGCCGTTTGCGCGGATGCAGAAGAAGAGAACGCAGTTGCCGCAACCGCGACGCCCGCCAGAAAGGCGGCAAAAGATAATGGACGCATGACAGTCTCGCTGATACGCAACACACGAGGGTCGGTGTTTGAAACCGATGCGCCAACGTTAATCTTAATTCTTCACCGTAAGGATAACCGCGACGCCTTTTGCACGCATATGACGGAGCTTTATGCGGTCGTGGTTGATGGGGCGCTAAGGAGCAGGGTTAACGAACCGGTAAATCGTGCGTTACGTGCTGCGCAATCAATTCTGTGATTGCAGCCGCCGCCGGGTGATCAGCGCGCTCGCAAAAGCACGGATGCCGGCCGTATCGCTGATCACAACAATCGCGCTGTAAACGGCAAAGCCTGTAGCCATCATGCCCAGCAGAAGGGCCGCGCCGGGGGGCATTGATCGCATCGGCCACAACACGCCGACCATCACGGTGGTCGCCAGCAGGATCAGGCTGACATCGCGCCAGTTGACACGGATCGGTGCGAAGCGTGTGGCCAGCCCGATAATCAGCACCAACGCCATTGCATAACCGGCAAGCTGCGCCCATGCGAAGGCCAGCGATCCGAGATATGGTGCAAGAAAATAGGCGGTCATGATGTTCACAATCATCGCGCCAGCGGCGGCCACCACCACCGGATAGGTGCGGCGTGCAATCTGGAACGTCGAATTAAATCCGTAGAGAACAAGTCCGAACATGAACAGCGCAGGGGTCAGGATTTGTGAATACGCGGCAAACGGCCCCTGAAATGCCTGCGGCACAAGCGTTGCCTCAAACGCGGGCAGAACCATCCAGTATCCTGCGGCCAGTGGCGCGAGCAGCATCAGCACTTTGGAGAAGTTCGCATCAACCTGCGCGCGCGCCTGTTCTGATCCATGTTTTTCATCGGCGCGCACCGCAAGCTGGAACAGCAGAATATCAACTGCCGACCCCAATGTGGAAAAGACCCGTTGGCCTAAGTCAGCAGCGAGTGCAAATTGCCCCGCCTCCGCATAGCCGAAGGAATCAACGATCATGGCGCGGCTGACAAAAGTCATCAGCAGATAGAACATGTTCGCCAGCATCAGCGGCACGCCGTAACGCGCGAATTGCTTGACGATGCCCCATTCGCCGTTGCGCACATCTGCGCCATCGTCACGCAGCACGCGGCGGATCACGATCAGCGCCAGGGCGGAACTGACGGCGCTGGCGCACAGCACGATGACAGGATCACCGGTCTGAATGGCCATGCCGATCATCAGCGTGAAGGCCGCGCCATTCTTGATGATGACGGCGATGGTGTAGGTCCGGTTGAGAAAGCGCGCCCGCGTCAGGGTCATGGCAAAATCAAACAGCGCCATCGCCACGCCGGTTGCGGCAGCCGCGCCCGCCAGCAAGGGCGGGATGCGGAGATCGACGCCGGCAAAAATCAGGGCAAGAAGCACGGCGAAAGTACCGAAGGAGGCGCCGCTCACCAAAAGATCGAGTGTTGCGCGAATTTTCGGCTGCTGTTCCCGCACCGTGTCGGAATAGAACCGCGCCGCTGACAGGCGCACCCAGTCGAACACCACGCCATTGACGAGCACCGCGACCGACATGGCGACGGCGTAGCGGCCAAACTGGTCCGGCCCCAGCACTTTCGCCAGGATCAGGCCGAGCAGAAAATTCAGCCCGGAATTGATGAGGAAGATGACAAGGATCGCCATGATGGTGCGATGCTCATAGCAGCGGCGTCTCAAAAAACCGCTAACCTGCGGAGGTCGAAAGGTTAATGCCGCTGCACCGCTGCCGCTCAGCGCCTGTCCCGGAAAAAGTCCCGCAGCAGCACCCCGGCTTCTTCGGCGCGAATGCCGCCATACACCTCCGGCGCATGATGGCACGTGGGGTTCTGGTAAAACCGCACACCATTTTCGACTGCGCCGCCCTTCGGGTCGCTGGCCGCGAAATACAGCCGCCGGATACGCGCAAAGGAGATGGCGGCGGCGCACATCGGGCAAGGTTCCAGCGTCACATACAGGTCGCACTCCGGCAACCGTTCGCTTTCCACGGCAGTGCAGGCAGCGCGGATCGCGAGCACTTCCGCATGGGCGGTCGGGTCGTGGTGGGCGAGCGTGCGGTTGCCCTCTGCCGCGAGAATGACTCCGCCGCGCACCAGTGCGGCGCCGATAGGAACTTCACCGCGCGCGCCAGCCGCCCTTGCCGCGGCAAAGGCTGCATCCCATGGCGACATCTTTTCCGCCGGCGCTGACATACTTTTCCCGCTCATGGACCCTCGCCGCCTGTCCGCTGGTCTGCTATCAGGCCGCGATGAACGACGAATTCGATAAACGCAAGCCCGGCGGCAAACGTGCCGGCAGCAAAAACACCGCTGGCGGCAGGCCCGGCAACCGCAATGTTCGCTCGGGCAAGCCGCCGAGACAGGGGGAGGGTGATCGCGCCGGGTCTGGCGGACGGCCGGCCCGTGATGGCGGTGAAGGAGAGCCGAAGCGTTCACGCTTCTCTGGCGATGACCGCCGCCCGAACCGTGGGCCGCGCGATGCGGCGGGCGATGCAAAGCCGGCTGGAAGAGGCAAGCCCTCTGGCGACAGGAAATTTTCCGACGAGCGTAAATCCTTTGGCGAGAAAAAGCCATTTGGTGAGCGCAAGGCCTTTGGTGACAAACCATTTCGCGCTGGCAACGATGAACGACCGGCCCGTGCGCAGCGCCGCGCCGATGCGGAGGGCGCTGAGGTGGCGCGCCGTCCGGCACGATCGGATGCGCCGCGCCGCGCCGGTACAACGCTGGATCGCACCAAGACAGATCGCAGCACGCCACGCCCCGACCGCGCCGTGAATCGAGCGGCGAAAGAGGCGCAAGCCCCGCTGCCCGCAACGGATCGCCCGGAGCGTATTGCCAAGGTGCTGGCACGCGCGGGCGTCTGTTCGCGCCGTGAGGCGGAAGATTTGATCGCTGAAGGCCGCATTGCCGTGAATGGCCGCGTGCTGAAGTCGGCCGCGCTGAATGTCGGGCCGAGCGATGAGATCAAGGTTGACGGCCAGAAAATCGCCGGGCGGGAGCGCACGCGGTTGTGGCTGTATCACAAGCCTGCGGGATTGGTGACGACCGCGCATGATCCGGAAGGCCGCCCGACAGTTTTTGATGCATTGCCATCAACCATGCCGCGCGTCGTTTCCGTGGGCCGTCTCGACATCAACACCGAAGGGCTGCTGCTGCTGACCAATGATGGCGGGCTGGCACGCGCGCTGGCGCATCCCGATACCGCTTGGTTGCGGCGCTACCGCGTCCGCGTGTTCGGCAATCCTGTGCAGACTGATCTCGATACATTGCGCGATGGCATCACCATCGATGGCATTCATTACGGCCCGATCATTGCGCGTGTGGATCGCGAGCAGGGCGCGAACGCCTGGCTGACGATGGATCTGCGCGAAGGCAAAAACCGCGAGATCAAGCGTGTGCTGGAGCATCTCGGCTTTCAGGTCGGCCGTCTCATCCGCATTTCCTTCGGCCCGTTCCAGCTGTCTGATCTGGGCGAAGGCGCTATCGAAGAGGTGCGGACGCGTGTGCTGGCCGAACAGCTTGGCGAAGAGTTGGCGGCAAAAGCCGGCGTCGATTTCGACGCGCCTGTCATCCATGCCGATCATGTCAGCAAAAAAGAGGCGCGCCAGATTCGCGCCGTGCCGCAATCGCGGCTTGACGCGGGCGATGAACCGGCGCGCCGCACCGAAATCGGCACCACGACCGACAGGCGTGGCCGCACCGTGCGTGTCGAGCGCATCGTCGCCTCCACCGCAGAACCGGAACCGGAATTGCGTCGCAAGACCCGCCGCGAAATGCCGCCGCAGGCGGATGACACGCCGCGCCGTCTACGCGAAAATGCGGGCGAAGGCTTCCGCAAGCCTTACACGCCACGCGAAAATCGCGGTGATGGGGAACGCGA
>JBOFFO010000332.1:0-4242 GCA_051648665.1 Beijerinckiaceae bacterium
CGGCCAAAACAAGCGGGCGGGATGAGAGACCAAGGTTTGCGCGAAGCAATCGAGAAGGTCGGCGGCGTCAGTGCTCTGGCGCGCGCGATCGGCGTTGCGCAGCCGTCTGTTTCAAACTGGGACCGTGTGCCGGCCGAACGGGTGGCCGCAGTGGAAGCTGCGACGGGCGTCTCCAGAGAAATTCTGCGCCCTGATTTGTTTGAGACTGACGGTCATGTTGACGATGTGGATCGCGCGCGTGCGCAGGAATATCGGCTGATTGCGTCTTTGTTCGCTCACGCGCCGGATCGGGACATGCTGCGCAGGCTGGCGCAGTTGACGGGTGACGCATCGCCCTTGGGCATGACGCATATCGCCTTGGCGGAAGCGGTGGCGCGCGCTGAGGCGGAAACCTTGCAACGGGAATTCTTCCATCTCTTTATCGGTGTCGGGCGTGGCGAATATCTGCCGTTCGCCTCGTGGTATATGACGGGCTTTCTGCATGACCGGCCGCTGGCCCGTGTGCGCGAGGATTTTGCCCGTTTCGGCATTGCGTTGAATGATGACCTCCGGGATCCGGAGGATCACATCGCCATTCTTTGCGATGCGATGGCCGGGCTGTGCGACGGGTCTCTGGCGGAGCGCGACCAGGCCAAGGCATTTTTCGAGGCGCATCTGAAGCCGTGGGCCGCGCGCTTTTTCGCTGATGTCGAAAACGCAGCCAATGCCCCGTTCTATTCCGTCGCGGCCCGTGTGGCGCGGCAATTCATCGAGATCGAAACCGAAGCCTTCGGGCTGCCCAACTGAATTTCATGGGGAGGAACGCCATGACGGACAACAATAAGTCGGACAAGACAACAAAAACCGCGCTGGGACGGCGCGATATGCTGAAGGCGCTGGGCCTCGGTGCTGGCGCGGCAGTCGCCACCGTTGCGCCCGCCGCCGCGCAGTCATCCGGCGAAAGCGGCAATGACCGCACCAAGGCGCGCTATCAGGACAGCGCACAGGTCAAGCGTTTCTACGAAACCGCCCGTTATCCGAAATAAGAGGCCAGGCCCATGTTGATCCGTCGCAAGGATGCTGAAATTCGCCGTGGCCGGTTACAGGCCGCATTTTCCGAAGATGCAGGCAGGTCGCTGGATCGCCGCAGTTTTCTGCGCCGGTCCGGACTGGCCGCAGGTAGTCTGGCCGCGCTGGGCACGATCGCGCCGGTGGCGGTGCGCCGCGCTGATGCTCTGCCGGCCGGCGGCGGTCAGCCGCTTGTCATCAAGAAAAACACCTGCACCCATTGTTCCGTGGGCTGCACGGTCACTGCTGAAGTGCAGAACGGAGTCTGGGTCGGGCAGGAGCCGGCGTATGAGTCGCCGATCAACCGCGGCGCTCATTGCGCCAAGGGTGCCGCGATCCGCGAACTCGTGCACAGCGAGCGCCGCCTGCGCTACCCGATGAAGCTCGTGAATGGCGAGTGGCAGCGCGTCGGCTGGGAGCAGGCTTTCAACGAAATCTCCGCCGAGATGATGCGCATCCGTGAAAAGAATGGCGCGGACTCTGTCTATATGCTCGGCTCTGCCAAATTCACCAACGAAGCCGCTTACCTGTTCCGGAAGTTCGCTGCGTTCTGGGGCACCAACAACGTCGACCATCAGGCGCGCATCTGTCACTCCACTACGGTGGCGGGTGTCGCAAATACCTGGGGTTATGGCGCGCAGACCAACAGCTACAACGACATCCGCAATGCGAAGACGATGATCTTCATCGGCTCCAATGCGGCTGAGGCGCATCCGGTTTCGCTCCAGCACATTTTGTCAGGCAAGGAAATCAACCGCTCCAACGTCATCGTTTTCGATCCGCGCATGACCCGCACGGCTGCGCACGCGACGGAATATGCACGTTTCCGTCCTGGTACGGATATTGCCGTGATCTGGGGCCTGATGTGGCACATTTTCCAGAACGGTTGGGAAGACAAGGAATTCATCGATCAGCGTGTGGACAACATGGAAGCCGTGAAGGCCGAAGTGGCGAAGTATGATCCGCAGACGGTCGAAAATATCACTGGCGTTCCCGCGGAGCAGATGAAGCGAATCGCGGAAACTTTCGCGAAGCAGAAACCGTCAACGATTATCTGGTGTATGGGCGGCACCCAGCACACGGTTGGCACTGCCAATGTGCGCGCCTACTGCAATCTGCTGCTGGCGACCGGCAATGTCGGCGCCAACGGCACGGGCGCCAACATTTTCCGCGGCCACACCAACGTGCAGGGCGCCACCGATCTCGGCCTCGATGTCACGACGCTGCCGCTTTACTACGGCCTTGTGGAAGGCGCGTGGCGTCACTGGGCCCGCGTCTGGGATGTGCCCTATGATTATTTCCAGGCCCGCTTTGACGAAGTGCCAGCCAAGGGCGGCCGCCCGGCGCGCACGCGCAAGCAGAACATGGAAACATCGGGCCTGACCTCGACCCGCTGGTTTGATGCAACAACGCTCGATCCAGAAACCGTCGATCAACGCGACAACGTCAAGGCGATGTTCGTGTTCGGGCATGGCGGCAACACCATCCCCCGGATGCCGGAAGCTGTGAATGGTCTGGCAAAGCTCGACCTGCTGGTGGTGGCCGATCCGCACCCGACGAATTTCATTTCGCTCGGCAACCGCAAGAACGGCACATACCTGCTGCCGATCGCGACCACGCTGGAGTGCGAAGGTTCGCGCACGGCGTCCAACCGCTCTCTGCAATGGGGGCAGAAGATCGTCGAGCCGATCTTTGAATCGTCCAACGATTACTGGGTGATTTATAAGTTCGCCGAGAAGCTCGGTTTCGCCAACCAGATGTTCAAGAACATCAAGATGGTGCAGGGCAAGTTCGGCCTTGAGCCGGAGGCGGAATCGATCCTGCGGGAAATCAATCGCGGCGGCTTTTCCACGGGCTATTCCGGCCAGTCGCCGGAACGGCTCAAGTTGCACCTGGAGCATCAGGACAAATTCGATCTCGTCACGTTGCGCGGCGCCAAGGGCACGCCGGTGGAGAACGAGTTCTACGGCCTGCCCTGGCCATGTTGGGGCACGCCTGAGCTGAAGCATCCTGGCACGCACACGCTCTACAACACCAATCTGCACGTGATGAATGGTGGCGGCACTTTCCGCGCCCGCTTCGGCGTGGAGCGCGAGGTGAAGGCAGCGGACGGCACCGTCACCAAGGTGTCGATGCTGTCGAAAGGCTCGCATTCGCTCGATTCCGAAATCAAGGACGGGTATCCGGAATTCACCTACGGCGTGCTCAAGCGTCTGGGTTGGGACAAGGATTTGACAGCGGCTGAAGCGGCGACGATCCAGTGGATCGGCGGCGCCAATCCGGATGCAGTCGGCTGGGCAGTTGATCTGTCTGGCGGCATTATCCGGGTGGCCATGAAACATGGCTGTATTCCTTACGGAAATGGCAAGGCCCGCGCGGTGTCCTACAATTTGCCCGATCCGGTGCCGACCCACCGCGAGCCGATTTATTCGGCGCGCCCTGATCTTGTTGCCAAGTGGCCGGCGCGCGCCGATGAGCGCACGCTGCGCATGCCAAACCTGCACACGACCTTCCAGAAAATGGCGGTGGATAAAGGGCTGGCAAAATCCTTCCCGATTATCCTCTCGTCTGGCCGGCTGGTCGAATATGAGGGCGGCGGCGAAGAAACCCGGTCCAACCCGTGGCTGGCGGAATTGCAGCAGGACATGTTCGTCGAGGTCAATCCTGGCGACGCGGCCGAGCGCGGCATTCGCGACGGGCAATTTGTCTGGGTCAGCGGCGCCGAAAATGGCGCGAAGGTGCGCGTCAAGGCATTGGTGACCGAGCGCGTGGGCAAGGGCGTGGCGTGGATGCCCTTCCATTTCGGCGGCTTCTATCAGGGCGCCGATCAGCGCGGCAATTATCCGAAGGGAACGGACCCGTATGTACTCGGTGAATCGGTGAACACCGTCACGACCTATGGCTACGATCCGGTGACGGCGATGCATGAAGGCAAGGTCACGCTTTGCCAGATTGCAGCGGCCTAAGGGGAGGAAACGAACATGGCTCGAGTTAAATTTCTCTGCGACGCCGACCGCTGCATTGAATGCAACGCCTGCGTTACGGCCTGTAAGAATGAAAACGAAGTGCCGTGGGGCATCAATCGCCGCCGTGTCGTCACCATCAATGACGGCAAGGTGGGCGAACGTTCAATTTCGATGGCCTGCATGCATTGCACCGATGCGCCGTGCGCTGCGGTGTGTCCGGTGAATTGTT
>JBOFFO010000333.1:0-4750 GCA_051648665.1 Beijerinckiaceae bacterium
CCGGTTCCATCGCCGCAAACACATCCTCCTGCGTGACGAAGCTCATTTCGAGGTCGAGCTGGTAAAATTCGCCGGGCAGACGATCGGCGCGCGGATCCTCATCGCGAAAACAAGGCGCAATCTGGAAATAGCGGTCGAAACCCGCCATCATGATGAGCTGCTTGTATTGCTGCGGCGCCTGCGGCAGCGCGTAGAATTTGCCGGGATGGATGCGGCTCGGCACCAGAAAATCCCGCGCGCCTTCGGGCGATGAAGCGGTCAAAATCGGCGTCTGAAATTCGAAGAAGCCGGCATCTTTCATGCGGCGGCGCATGGAGTCGACAATCGCGCCGCGCGTCATAATGTTCTTGTGCAGCGTCTCACGGCGCAGATCGAGGAAGCGGTATTTGAGGCGCGTGTCCTCGGGATATTGTTGGTCGCCGAACACCTGCAACGGCAGTTCGGCGGCTGCGCCCAGCACCTCGATCTCGGTCGCATAGACCTCGATCTGACCGGTGGGAAGTTCAGCGTTGGCGGTGCCATCGGGGCGCTTGCGGACCTTGCCATCGATGCGGATGACCCATTCCGAGCGCACGGTCTCGGCCAGCTTGAAGGCGGCGGAATCCGGATCCACAACCACCTGCGTCATGCCGTAATGGTCACGCAGATCGATGAACAGCACGCCGCCATGATCGCGGATGCGATGGCACCAGCCGGAGATGCGGGTGGTCTGGCCGATATGGGTGTCGCGGAGCTGGCCGCAGGTGTGCGAACGGTAACGGTGCATGATGGTCCGACAGGGCTTGAATCGGGGCGGAAAGGCGCATGGGCTGGCGCAAGTGTCAAGAAAGAGACGCAACCCATTGTCATGCCGCCAGCATGAGGTGTTGCCGATTTACCATAGTTGGGGAAGCCGGTGCGTAATTCGCTTGTGTTCCGTTGATCTTGGCGCAACTCCCCTCTAATGCCGCAACCATCTGTTAACCGCTGGTTGCGGATTGGCGCGACTGCCCCGCCTGTCCTCTCCGTTGTCAGTCGCTGGGGTTTTTCAAATCATGTTTCGCGTTGCCACCCATACCCTTGCTGCGGCTATGATCGCTGGCGCCTTCCCAGCCGTGGCGACGGAAAGCGCATCGGCGCCCAAGGTTGCTGCTACTGCGCCGGCCTCCACCGCTCCGGTTCCGGTCCGCGTCGTCAATGCCAATGCGGGTGGCCCGACCTCCTGCGCGAATGCGGTGTGGCCGAATGTGCCAGCCGAGTGCCTCAAGCCCAGCGAGGGCGTGCCTGCGCCCAAGCCAGTGCGGGTTGTCGGACAGCAGGATGATCTGCGGACGAACCCGCAAGCAGCTTCTGATCTTGGCAAGGCCCCGAAGAAGCTGAAGCGCCTGCCAAAGCAGGATTGAGCTGCTCACGGCATGGCACTGGGGTGCCGCTTGCAGTGAAGCGCTGCATGCCCGTTAGTCGGTTTGCCGTGCCACTTGATGTGTGCGGAACCGCACGGCCGTATAAGCGTTTGTTAGGCATGTTCCGTTCATTCCACACTGAATGGTGAAGAGACTGCCATGACCCGCTCGTTAGCCCGTTCGATGTTTCTCGGCGCTGCTTCTCTCGCATTGGCCAGCAGCCTTGCGCCTTCCGCCCAGGCGCAAACCATGCGCTGGGCCACATACGAAGTGCAGGAACCGATGTTCCTTCAGCCTTATACCCACGCCCCGCGCGGTGCAGCGCCACGCGCGCAGGTGGACAGTGAAGCGACACGCGAGCTTGTGGAATACCGGACCAAGCATCGTGCCGGAACCATCATTATCAGCAACACTGAGCGGAAACTTTACCTGGTCAATGGCGATGGCACGGCATGGAGCTATGGCGTCGGCATTGGCCGGCCGGGCTTTTCATGGACCGGCACGAAGACAGTTTCGCGCAAGGCGGAGTGGCCGGACTGGCGTCCGCCGGCCGAAATGTTGAAGCGCCGCCCCGATCTGCCGACCTATATGCCCGGCGGCGAAGATAACCCGCTGGGGGCACGCGCCCTTTATCTTGGCTCATCTCTGTATCGCATCCATGGCTCCAACGAGCCGGAAACGATTGGGCAGGCCGTTTCGTCAGGGTGCTTCCGCATGGCGAATGAGGATGTGATCGACCTTTATGCCCGCGTGAAAGTGGGCACACGCGTCATCGTGACCAACTGACGCTTTCACTCGCAACGTTCCAGGCCGGTCTATCAGACCGGCCTTTTGCTTTGCGCGGACGCAGGAATGGCTGTATCGGGGCGGCCATGTCAGACACCGCCACGCCATCGTCCGCCGTCGCACCGCGCGTCAGTTTTGTCTCCCTCGGCTGCCCGAAAGCTCTGGTTGATTCCGAACGCATCATTACGGCGCTGCGGTCAGAAGGTTATGAATTGACCAAGAGCCATGCCGGCGCCGATGTGGTAATCGTCAATACCTGCGGATTTCTCGATTCCGCCAAGGCGGAATCCCTCGAGGCCATTGGCGCGGCGATGAACGAGAACGGCAAGGTGATCGTCACCGGCTGCATGGGCGCGGAGCCGGAGCAAATCCGCGCGAAATTCCCCAACGTTCTGGCGATTACAGGTCCGCAGGCCTATGAGAGCGTGGTCAGCGCTGTGCATGGCGCCGCTGCGCCATTGCATGATCCGTTTGTCGATCTGGTGCCGGCGCAGGGGGTGAAGCTGACGCCGCGTCATTACGCCTACCTGAAAATTTCCGAGGGCTGCAACAATCGCTGCACCTTCTGCATCATTCCGAAATTGCGCGGCGATCTGGTCTCGCGGCCCATTGGGGACGTGATGCGCGAAGCGGAAAAACTGGTGAAGGCCGGCGTCAAGGAACTGCTGGTGATCTCGCAGGATACCAGCGCCTATGGCCTCGATCTCAAATATGCGCCGTCGCAGTGGCAGAACCGCGAGGTGCGCACGAAATTCATCGATCTGGCGCGCGAGCTTGGTCAACTCGGCGTGTGGGTCCGACTGCATTATGTTTATCCCTATCCCCATGTGGACGAGGTCATTCCGCTGATGGCAGAGGGCCATGTGCTGCCTTACCTCGATATTCCGTTCCAGCACGCCGCGCCGAATGTGCTGAAGGCGATGCGCCGGCCAGCGCATCAGGATCGTACGCTGGAGCGGCTGGAAAAATGGCGCCGCATTTGCCCTGATCTCGCCATTCGCTCGACCTTCATCACCGGCTTTCCGGGCGAGACGGATGAGGATTTCGAGATTTTGCTGGACTGGCTGCGCGAAGCGAAGCTGGAGCGCGTCGGCGCTTTCAAATATGAGCCGGTCGCCGGCGCGACATCAGAAACGCTTGGGCTGCAAGCTGTTCCTGAAGATGTGAAGCAGAAGCGTTATGACAAGCTGATGCAAACACAGCAGGCGATTGCGCAGAAATTGCAGGCGCGCAAAGTCGGCAGGCGCGTGCGCGTTATTATCGATCAGGCCGGCCCAACGGTCGCGAAAGGCCGCAGTGTCTGGGACGCGCCGGAGATCGACGGGAATGTGTTCGTCGCGTCACGCCGCCCCTTGCGCGTCGGAGACATTGTCAGTGTGAAGATCGAACGGGCTGATGCCTACGATCTGCACGGCGTGGCGGTTTAAGGTCTGTGTCATTCCGGACGGCGCTTGCGCCGATCCGGGATCCATAAAATTCTTCGACGAGAAAAAAAGCGTGAATGGGTTCCGGGCCCGGCGCGTGCCGCGCCGCCCCGGAATGACAATGCGTCAGGGCTTCAGCACCATCGAGCCGACCGTCTGCCGCCCGGCCAGAGCCTTATGCGCCTCGACGACATCATCGAGCTTCCATTTTTTCGTCAGCGGAATGCTGATTTTCTTCTTGGCGATGGCGTCGAACATGCGCTTGGCCATTTGCTCATAGGTCTTGCGCACGCCGATAAACGTGAACAGCGTCGGGCGCGTCGCATAGAGCGACCCTTTGCCGCCGAGGATGCCGATATTGAAGGCGTCGATTGAGCCGGAGGCGTTGCCGAAGCTGACGAAAACGCCATGCGGGCGCAGGCAATCCAGCGATTTCGGAAAGGTGTCCTTGCCAACACCGTCATAGACGACATCGCATTTCTTGCCCTTGGTGATTTCATTCACGCGCGCCGCAAAATCCTCGTCGCGATAAAGAATGACGTGGTGGGCACCAGCCTTTTTCGCAACTTTCGCCTTTTCCTTTGAACCGACTGTGCCAATCACCGTGCAGCCCAGCGCCTTGCCCCACTGGCACAGGATCTGACCGACACCGCCAGCGGCGGCATGCACGAGAATGACCGAACCCTTTTTCACGGGATAGCTGCGGAACAGCAGATACTCCGCCGTCAGTCCCTTCAGCATCATCGCCGCAGCCTGATCCGCCGTGACGTTTTTCGGACGATGGACCACGGAAGCAGCGGGCACATTGCGTTCAGACGCATAGGAGCCGAGCGTCGCCACATAGGCCACCTTGTCGCCGGGTTTGAAGCCTTTCACGCCCTTGCCGACCGCCAGAACTGTGCCCGCCCCTTCATTTCCCGGTGTGAATGGCAGGGATGCAGGCGGATAAAGGCCGGAGCGGAAGTAAATATCGATGAAGTTCAGGCCGACCGCTTCATTGCGCACCCGTATTTCGCCGGCGCCGGGCGGCGGCAATTCGATGTTTTCAATCTGCATGACCTCGGGGCCGCCCGTGGCATGCACGCGTACTGCCTTCACCATTTCATCTGTCCCTTGCTGGAAGTGTGCGCGCAAGAAACAACGGCACGCGCCCTTACG
>JBOFFO010000334.1:0-3058 GCA_051648665.1 Beijerinckiaceae bacterium
GATCGCGGAAACGGCCAACCCGAACTACGCCAAGGCGCTCGAAACGGTGAAGGTGGAAGTCTCCGCCGACGCCACCAAGTGCGGCTCGCTGTTCGACCCGGTGGGCATCCGCCAGTTTTCCGAACCGTGCGATCTGGTCCGCCGCATCCTGTCGCAGCAGGCGATCAAGTATAACTACACGCCGGGCGCTGCTGGTGCGCCGCTCAGCGTGAAGGTCAACGGGGCTGATGTGGCCTGGGGCGCCGGCGCTGCCGACTTCACCCGGAACGTCGTCGCGGCGACCACTGCGGCCGGCTATCCGGCGGCGAATGATGCGGCCAAGGTCAAGGTCTCGGGCTTCTTCGCGGCGCTCGGCAACGCGCAGGCGCTGAAGCTGATCGCGATCCTGACGCTGCTGGTGCTCTATGTGACGGCCGTCTACGGGCCGATCGCGGCGGCGCTGGTGGAGTTCTTCCCGACCCGCATCCGCTACACCGCCATGTCGCTGCCTTACCACATCGGCAATGGCTGGTTCGGCGGCCTTCTGCCGGCGACCTCCTTCGCGATGGTGGCTTCCACAGGCGACATCTATTTCGGCCTCTGGTACCCGGTGATCTTCGCGCTCATCACCGTCGTGGTCGGCCTGCTCTTCGTGAAGGAAACCAAGGACCGCGACATCAACACGATCTGAACCTGCCAAGGATCAGACTCAGAACCCCGCCGGAGTGATCCGGCGGGGTTTTCGTTTGTTGTGGGTCGTTCGTGCCGCTCAACCGCAAACCCGGACCCGGCGCACCACATAGGCGGCGTAGGCATCACTCCAGACACGCTGACGGGCGATATAGCAGTCGCCGTAAGTGACCACGCCGCCGGCAAGCAGCGGCGCGCCGAAACGCCAGCCCCAACGGTGATGCCGCCAATGATGGCCGTGATGCCTCCAGTGCCGGTGGTGGAAGGCGTGACGGCCCCCCAGATGCCCGCCATGCATCATCCGCCCGCCGCCACGGCCATGGAAGCCGCGCGCCTCTGCATCGTTCGCCGTAACAGGCGACAGGCCGGCAAAAGCCGCCAGCGCCAGCGCACCGGTCAATGCGAGGTGACGGACCGTTTTGAATGAAGTGCTCATCAGATGCTCCTTTCAGTGCAAAACCGGGCCCTGTCCGGTTTTCGCATCCTGCCCTGCCAGCGCCGGCGATTCCGTGTGCGCGCGCACGCCCCGCAGGCGCATCCCTGCAAGGCCGCCGTCAAAGCTGAACAGGCCAACGCGATGCGCCTTTGGCACAAGCAGCGCCGGGCCTTTTTGACGTTGACAGGCAGGGAGACGCCTCGCATAACCCGCGCGCCTCATCGCCTCTGGGCGGCGAGGTCCGGCATCCCAAGGCTTCACGCCATTGCAGCCGGCGCTGTCCGCAGCGAAATGGGGGAATGTCCCGAGCGGCAAAGGGGGCGGACTGTAAATCCGCTGGCTACGCCTTCGTAGGTTCGAGTCCTACTTCCCCCACCATTTCCTGTCCGGCCTGATGCTACACAGGCGACAGCCTTCTTGTGGTTTGCATAACAGTGCAGTGACGCCGGACGTTTGAGTGGCCGCTCATGGCTGCCAAAGTTCAAGCCGTGATCAAATTCCGAAGAAGCGGTCACGGTTCTCGCGCGCTGACAATTCCGTCCATGCGCTGCGCCCCCTCGCGCCCGATGGATTGCGCCTGCGTGGTGCGTCCTTCCCGGATATGCGTCGGCACAACCACACTCCGCTCGACAACAGCGCCATGAATGCGCGCCACAAGATTGCGCGCGCCGATTGCCCCCATCTGCTGCCGCGGCGTGACCACGGTGGTGATCGGCAGGGGCAGCACAGCATCGATTTCAAGATCGTTGAAGCCGGCAATCCCAATGTCTTCCGGCACAGCGATGCCTTGCTTGATGCAGGTTGCCATCCCGCCGAACGCCATGTGGTCATTGAGATAGCAGATCACGTCGGGCGCAGGCGGCCCTTCAGCCAGCAGCATTTCCGTGGCAACAGCGCTGGCCTCGAACGCTGCCTGCCGGTCTATGCGGCTGGTCCGCATCGCCGCAATGCCGGCTTGATCGCATTGGCCGCACTCCAGTCACTGCCAAAATCGGCGATGGAAGCGGCGCGCATGGACGGCGCGGGACCGTTCCGCACTTTTTTCCTCATCGTCCTGCCGCTGATCCGTCCCGGCCTTGCCGCTGCCGCCATTTTTACATTCCGCATTGCCTGGAATGAATTTCTGCTGGCGAACGCGCTCGCCGACCGCAAGACGCGGACCGTGCCGGTGACCATCGTCAATTCTCTCACGGAATATAATATCGACTGGGGTGTGATCATGGCGACCGGCATGTTGCTCGCCATTCCCCCGATTGTGTTCACGCTGCTGGCGTCCCGGCAAATTATTACCGGAATGACCGCCGGAGCCGTGAAAGGCTGACCATGCCGGAGTGGCTGTTGGCCCCTATCGATGCAACCCGCGCGCATGATGTGCCCGCGCTGGTGGCGTGGCACGCACGCATCATGACGCTGGCGTGGGGCATTCTTGTGCCCTGCGGCATATTGAGCGCGCGCTTTCTCAAATTATGGCCGGGGCAGACATGGCCGGAACGGCTTGACCATCCCGGCTGGTGGCATCTGCATCGCGCGCTGCAATATTGTGCTGGCGTGCTCACAGTGGCTGGACTTGCGCTTGCTTTATTCAGGCCCTCTGGCGCTGGCGCAACATCCTCCCATGCCCTGCTGGGCTGGTCCGTTATCAGTTTTTGCGCTGTGCAATTTGCCAGCGCATGGCTGCGTGGCAGCAAGGGCGGACCAACCTCTCCGGCGGCTGACGGCAGCTGGCGTGGCGATCACTACGACATGACACGGCGGCGGGTTCTGTTCGAATATCTTCATAAGTATGGCGGTTATCTTGCTGTGCTGCTGGCCGCCAGCGCCATTGTAAGCGGATTGTGGCAGGCCAACGTGCCGCGCTGGATGTGGATCGCCATGGGCGTGTGGTGCTTGATTTGCATGACCGCCTTCGTCCTTCTGCAAAGACGGGGGCTGACCTTTGACACGTATCAGGCG